>NZ_JBEOVJ010000033.1:0-80120 GCF_040295435.1 Streptomyces sp. NPDC002809 | reverse complement strand
GGGGCCACGCCCCTCGGCGGGGGCGGGGCCCGGTCCCCGCGTGGCTCCCGGGGCCCCGCTCCATGTCCTGCCGCGGCTCGGTCAGCCGCCGAACTCCTCCAGGCCCTTCAGCGCCTGGTCCAGGAGCGCCTGCCGGCCCTCCAGCTCGCGGGCGAGCTTGTCCGCACGGGCGTTGTTGCCCGAGGCGCGAGCCGTGTCGATCTGCGTACGCAGCTTGTCGACGGCCGCCTGGAGCTGCCCGGTCAGACCCGCGGCACGGGCCCGTGCCTCCGGGTTGGTCCGGCGCCACTCCGACTCCTCGGCCTCCTGGAGGGCACGCTCCACCGCCTGCATCCGCCCCTCGACCTTGGGGCGGGCGTCACGCGGGACATGGCCGATGGCCTCCCAGCGCTCGTTGAGGGTCCGGAACGCGGCCCTGGCCGCCTTCAGGTCCTTCACCGGCACGAGCTTCTCGGCCTCGACGGCGAGCTCCTCCTTGAGCGTGAGGTTCCCGCCCTGCTCCGCGTCGCGCTCGGCGAAGACCCCGTTGCGGGCGGCGAAGAAGACGTCCTGGGCGCCCCGGAAGCGTTCCCAGAGTGCGTCCTCGGCCTCGCGCTGGGCACGGCCCGCCGACTTCCACTCGGTCATCAGGTCGCGGTAGCGGGCAGCCGTCAGGCCCCAGTCGGTGGACCCGGAGAGCGCCTCGGCCTCGACGACCAGCTTCTCCTTGACCTTGCGGGCCTCCTCGCGCTGGGCGTCCAGCGAGGCGAAGTGGGCCTTGCGGCGCTTGGAGAACGCCGAGCGCGCATGCGAGAAGCGGTGCCACAGCTCGTCGTCCGACTTGCGGTCGAGCCGGGGCAGGCCCTTCCACGTGTCGACGAGTGCGCGCAGCCGCTCGCCCGCGGAGCGCCACTGCTCGCTCTGCGCCAGCTCCTCGGCCTCGACGACCAGCGCCTCCTTGGCGTGCTTCGCCTCGTCGGTCTGCTTGGCCTTCTGCGCCTTGCGCTCCTCGCGCCGCGAGTCGACCGTCGCGACCAGGGCGTCCAGCCGCTTGCGCAACGCGGCCAGGTCGCCGACGGCGTGATGCTCGTCGACCTGCCCCCGCAGATGCTCGATGGCGGTCGTCGCGTCCTTCGCCGACAGGTCGGTGGTCTTCACCCGCCGTTCGAGGAGGCCGATCTCGACCACAATGCCCTCGTACTTGCGCTCGAAGTAAGCGAGGGCCTCCTCCGGAGAACCGGCCTGCCACGATCCGACGACCTGCTCGCCATCGGCTGTACGCACGTACACGGTGCCTGTCTCGTCGACACGGCCCCACGGGTCGCTGCTCACAGCGCCTCCTCCACCTGATGCCCGTGAGGGGCTCGCCCCCCTGGCATCGTCCACAGTTTCCTGGGGCGGGCAGCGCCCGCCCTGCACAACGCCAATCTAGGCGACGGGCCGCCCGGCTGTCCGCACTCAGCGCGGCCGAAAATTATCCGGCCGCACCGAGTGACCGCTGAACGGATCCTGCCGGGCCCGCCGCGGCTCACGCCTTGTCGACGGCCGCCTTCGAGATGTTCACGGCCTTCTTCGGCGCACCGTCGGCGGTGCCGCCGGTGACTCCCGCCTTGCCGATGGCCTCGACGGCCTTCAGCGAGTCCGCGTCCATCGTGCCGAACGGCGTGTAGCTGGGCGGCAGTTTGCTGTCCTTGTAGACGAGGAAGAACTGGCTGCCGCCGGTGTGCGCCTGGCCGGTGTTGGCCATCGCCACCGTGCCGGCCGGGTACGTCACCGTGCCGTCGGCGCCCGCCTTGCCCAGCGCGGTCAGGTTCTCGTCCGGAATCGTGTAGCCGGGGCCACCGGTGCCGTCGCCCTTCGGGTCACCGCACTGCAGGACGAAGATGCCGTCCGTGGTCAGCCGGTGACACTTCGTACCGTCGAAGAACTTCTTGTCGGCCAGCGACTTGAAGGAGTTCGTCGTGTGCGGGGTCTTCGCCGCGTCCATCGCGAAAGATATGTCGCCCTGGCTGGTCTTGAGCGACATCGTGTACTTCGCTTTTTCGTCGATCTTCATCGCGGGCTCGGGCTCGGTCTTCTCGCTCACCGAGGGGGAGGGCTCGGCCGACGGGCTCTGGCTCGCGGCCGCATCGGCGTTGGCCTTGTTGTCCTTGTCGTCGTCACCGTTGGTGGCGAAGTACGTGGCACCGCCGATGACTGCCACCACGGCCACTGCGGAGGCGATGACGACGGTCAGCCGCCTCGTCCTTCGACGGGCGTCCTCCCGACGCTGCTGCTGCCGCTCGAACTTCTCCCTGGCGAGCTGCCGCCGCCGCTGATCGCTGCTGACCACCGGGTGATCTCCTTGTACGTCGTGTGATCGGGCCTGGGTTGCCCCGTACCGTATATGGGTTAGCTGTGGAATGAGGAGCGCCGGTAGGCTCTGAACTGCTGCGACCTCGCAGCCGACCTCCCTCGTCGGACGACTATTAAGGACGATCGTGCTCATTGCCGGGTTCCCCGCCGGGGCCTGGGGGACCAACTGTTACCTGGTCGCCCCCGCCGCGGGTGAGGAGTGCGTGATCATCGACCCGGGCCATCAGGCCGCCTCAGGGGTCGAGGAAGCGCTGAAGAAGCATCGGCTGAAGCCCGTCGCCGTCGTCCTCACCCATGGCCACATCGACCATGTCGCCTCGGTCGTCCCGGTGTGCGGCGCGCACGACGTCCCCGCCTGGATCCACCCCGAGGACCGCTACATGATGAGTGACCCGGAGAAGGCCCTCGGCCGCTCCATCGGGATGCCGCTCATGGGCGAACTGACGGTGGGGGAGCCGGACGACGTCAAGGAACTGAGCGACGGCGCGCAGCTGCTGCTGGCCGGTATGGAGTTCGGCGTCTCGCATGCGCCCGGCCATACGAAGGGGTCGGTGACGTTCAGGATGCCCGAGGCCGCGGATGTTCCGCAGGTTCTCTTCTCGGGCGACCTGCTCTTCGCCGGCTCCGTCGGACGCACCGACCTGCCCGGCGGCGACCACGCCGAGCTCCTCGAGTCGCTGGCCCGCGTGTGCCTGCCGCTCGACGACTCGACCGTGGTGCTGTCCGGCCACGGCCCCCAGACGACCATCGGCCGCGAGCGCGCCACCAATCCGTATCTGAGCGGTATGGACGCGCCCCGACGAGGAATGTGACGAGAGCGACATCGTGAGCACCTTCAAGGCCCCCAAGGGCACGTACGACCTGACCCCGCCCGACTCCGCGAAGTATCTCGCCGTGCGCGAGGCGATCTCCGCGCCGCTGAAGAACTCCGGCTACGGCTACATCGAGACCCCCGGCTTCGAGGACGTGGCCCTCTTCTCCCGCGGCGTCGGCGAGTCCACCGACATCGTGTCGAAGGAGATGTACACCCTCACCACCAAGGGCGGCTCCGAGCTCGCGCTGCGTCCCGAGGGCACCGCTTCCGTGCTGCGGGCCGCCCTGGAGGCCAACCTCCACAAGCTCGGCAACCTGCCGGTCAAGCTCTGGTACTCCGGCTCGTACTACCGCTACGAGCGCCCGCAGAAGGGCCGTTACCGGCACTTCTCGCAGGTCGGTGCCGAGGCGATCGGCGCCGAGGACCCGGCCCTGGACGCCGAACTGATCATCCTGGCCGACCAGGCGTACCGCACCCTGGGCCTGCGTGAGTTCCGCATCCTGCTGAACTCGCTGGGCGACAAGGAGTGCCGGCCGGTCTACCGCGACGCGCTCCAGGACTTCCTCCGTGAGCTCGACCTCGACGAGGAGACCCGCAGGCGCATCGAGATCAACCCGCTGCGGGTCCTCGACGACAAGCGCCCCGAGGTCCAGAAGCAGCTGGCCGGCGCCCCCGTGCTGCGCGACTACCTCTGCGACGCCTGCAAGGCGTACCACGAGGAGGTCCGGGACCTGCTCAACGCGGCAGGTGTCGTGTACGAGGACGACGAGAAGCTCGTCCGCGGCCTCGACTACTACACCCGCACCACCTTCGAGTTCGTCCACGACGGTCTGGGCTCGCAGTCCGCGGTCGGTGGCGGTGGCCGGTACGACGGCCTGTCCGAGATGATCGGCGGCCCCGCGCTGCCGTCGGTCGGCTGGGCGCTCGGCGTCGACCGCACCGTGCTCGCGCTGGAGGCGGAGGGCATCGAGCTCGAACTGCCCTCCACCACCAGCGTCTTCGCCGTTCCGCTCGGTGAGGAGGCGCGGCGTGTGCTGTTCGGCGTCGTCACTCAGCTGCGCCGCGAGGGTGTGGCCGCGGACTTCGCGTTCGGGGGCCGTGGTCTCAAGGGCGCGATGAAGAGCGCCAACCGCTCGGGCGCGCGCTTCACGATCGTGGCCGGAGAGCGCGACCTGGCCGAGGGGATCGTCCAGCTCAAGGACATGGAGTCCGGCGAGCAGACGGCCGTGCCCCTGGCCGAGGTGACCGAGGCGGTCCGCACGCGCCTCGCGTGAACCATCGGTCGTGGGGGGGGGGGGGGGGGCCCCCCCCCCCCCCGGCGCGGCGGCGGGCCCGTGCGGCCCGCCCACGACCGGGGAGCGCCGGCGGCCCGTTCAACAGCGGTCTGCGGGCGCCCCGTTCCCCTGTCGTCAACGTGGCGCGTGCCTGTTCATCCTGCCGGGCGATTCCGTTCAGGGGCGGCAGAGGCAACCCGCCGGTGCGGCGGATTCTGTCGGAGGACGCGCGCTGACGTCCTCGTCACTGCGGCCACGGGCCCGGCACCTCCTCGCTCCGGTGCTGTGCCGCCCGTGCTCGTGCGCGCATCTTTATGTTCATCGAACGGAAGTCCGGTGCGGCCGTGCGGCACAATGACCGTGCCCCAGCAGGCCACTCACTGACGGAACGGCGATATGACGACTGCAGCGGTTGACCATCCCTCCTCCGACCAGGACGAGGACGGCGGGAAGAGGACCATCGGCGGCAGTCGCGCGCTGGCACTGCTGCTGGTGATCACGGGCGCTGCCGGACTCCTCGCCGCGTGGGTCATCACCATCGACAAGTTCAAACTGCTGGAAGACCCCAACTTCGTCCCGGGCTGCAGCCTCAACCCGGTGGTGGCCTGCGGCAACATCATGAAGAGCGACCAGGCGTCGGCCTTCGGCTTCCCGAACCCGATGCTCGGCATGGCCACCTACCCCGTGATCATCGGGATCGGTCTGGCCCTGCTCGCGGGCGCGCGCTTCCGCAACTGGTACTGGCTCGGGATGAACGCGGGCACGCTGTTCGGCGTCGGGTTCTGCACCTGGCTCCAGTACCAGTCGCTGTACAACATCAACTCGCTCTGCCTGTGGTGCTGCCTGGCCTGGGTCGCCACGATCCTCATGTTCTGCTACGTCACCACGCACAACATCAAGCACCGGATCATTCCCGCGCCGAGCTGGCTGCGCAACGGGCTCACCGAGTTCCACTGGGTGCCCCCGGTCCTGTGGATCGGGATCATCGGCATGCTGATCCTGACCCGCTGGTGGGACTTCTGGACCAGCTGACCGGCCTCCCGACGCTGCCGGTACCCACCGGCCCGGCGGGGATGTCAGTGCGGTGGCATAGGCTTCAAAACGTGGAGCCCGACCTCTTTACCGCAGCTGCCGAAGACCGCCAGGAGAAGGACCCGTCCAGCAGCCCCCTCGCTGTCCGGATGCGTCCCCGTACCCTCGACGAGGTCGTGGGCCAGCAGCATCTGCTCAAGCCGGGCTCGCCACTGCGACGCCTCGTCGGCGAGGGGAGCGGGGGACCGGCCGGTCCCTCGTCGGTGATCCTCTGGGGCCCGCCCGGCATCGGGAAGACGACCCTCGCCTACGTGGTGAGCAAGGCCACGAACAAACGATTCGTCGAGCTCTCCGCGATCACCGCGGGCGTCAAGGAAGTACGGGCCGTGATCGAGGGCGCCCGTCGCGCCACCGGCGGGTACGGCAAGGAGACCGTCCTCTTCCTGGACGAGATCCACCGCTTCTCCAAGGCCCAGCAGGACTCCCTGCTCCCTGCCGTGGAGAACCGCTGGGTGACGCTGATCGCCGCGACCACCGAGAATCCGTACTTCTCGATCATCTCGCCGCTGCTCTCGCGCTCGCTGCTGCTGACGCTGGAGTCGCTGACCGACGACGACCTGCGCGCCCTGCTGAGGCGCGCCCTGACCGACGAGCGCGGACTCGGCGGAGCGGTGACGCTGCCCGAGGACGCGGAGGCGCATCTCCTGCGCATCGCCGGGGGCGACGCGCGCCGGGCGCTGACGGCGCTGGAGGCGGCGGCCGGTGCGGCGCTGTCGAAGCAGGAGGAGGAGATCACCCTCCTGACCCTGGAGGAGACCGTCGACCGGGCGGCCGTGAAGTACGACCGGGACGGCGATCAGCACTACGACGTGGCGAGTGCGCTGATCAAGTCGATCCGCGGCTCCGACGTGGACGCGGCACTGCACTATCTGGCGCGCATGATCGAGGCGGGGGAGGACCCCCGGTTCATCGCCCGGCGGCTGATGATCTCGGCCAGTGAGGACATCGGTCTCGCCGATCCCACGGCACTGCCCACCGCGGTCGCGGCGGCCCAGGCCGTCGCGATGATCGGCTTCCCGGAGGCGGCGCTCACCCTCAGCCATGCCACCATCGCGCTGGCGCTCGCCCCGAAGTCCAACGCGGCCACGCTGGCGATCTCCGCGGCCCAGGAGGACGTGCGGAAGGGCCTGGCCGGCGCGGTCCCGGCCCATCTGCGCGACGGCCACTACAAGGGCGCCGCCAAGCTCGGCCACGCCCAGGGCTATGTCTATCCGCACGATGTCCCCGGCGGCATCGCCGCCCAGCAGTACGCCCCGGACGCAGTCCGCGACAAGCGCTACTACCGGCCCACCCGCTACGGGGCCGAGGCGCGGTACGCGGATGTGGCGGACCGGGTCCGTGAGCGGCTGGGCCGCACGGACGGCGACGGCGGCGCGAGCGCGCCTGACGGTTCCTAGGCGGCGGTCTCAGTGCGCGGCCGCTTCGAAGAGGGTGCGCATGGCGTGGCGCAGCTCCACCACGTCGCGCACCGGCTCGGGGAACTCGAAGCGAGCGTCGAAGCAGGGCCCGTTCCGTTCGAAGAAGCGGACCCGCAGCCCGTGCCGGTCCAGCGCGACGGGCACGACGGACGGCCGGTCCGCCGAGCCGGCCGGGGCCGCCCGCTCGCCGAGCAGCTCGCTCAGCGTCCCCAGCCGGTCCCCGTGCGCCGAGTGCAGATGCTGGAGCAGCTCCGCCTCGTGGGCGACGAGCGGGTCGGCAGCCGCGTCCCGCAGGTCCTCCGGCTCGACCGACTCCGCACCCCAGAGGTCCTCGACATGGGCCTCGCCCGTCTCCAGCCGCAGCAGCATCCGGCCGGGCCCCGCCATCCCGGGTACGGACGTGAGCCATCCGGCGACGCGGGCCCGGCCGCGGATGCGGTGCGGGACGGAGACCGGGGCGACGTCCGTGATCTCCAGCACGGCCGCCAGCTCGTCGTCCTGGGCGTGGGTCGCGGCCCGCACGGCCGGGGAATCAGCGGGGAACTCGAGGAAGAGGTCGCCGTCCGGACCCACCGTCCGGGACAGCGGCATCAGCTGGTCCGAGCCCGCTGTCTCCAGCCCGGGGATGAGCAGCACCGCGGAGCAGGTACTCTGTACGAGAGTTCGTGTGCGCTCGGCTGCTGACGGCATCCGTGTGTTTTCAAGCCCGCTGGGACGCGGCTGACCACGATCAGATCGGCCTTCCGTCGTAGCAGCACCTTTGTGTGTGCTGCCGCTGTCTGCGCTGTCCGTGACGTGTGTGGTGTTCCCAGGGCGAGACATGCGATCTCCTTGAGTAAGGTGAGCCTAACCTAACCTACAACGGAGGTCTGGAGAACGTGCCTAATCAGTCGCGTCCCAAGGTCAAGAAGAGCCGCGCGCTCGGCATTGCGCTGACGCCGAAGGCTGTCAAGTACTTCGAGGCCCGCCCCTACCCGCCGGGCGAGCACGGCCGCGGCCGCAAGCAGAACTCGGACTACAAGGTCCGTCTGCTCGAGAAGCAGCGTCTGCGCGCCCAGTACGACATCAGCGAGCGCCAGATGGCGCGTGCGTACGACCGTGCCAAGAAGGCCGAAGGCAAGACGGGCGAGGCGCTGGTCGTCGAGCTCGAGCGCCGCCTCGACGCGCTGGTCCTGCGTTCCGGTATCGCCAAGACGATCTACCAGGCCCGCCAGATGGTCGTCCACGGCCACATCGAGGTCAACGGTGGCAAGGTCGACAAGCCGTCGTTCCGTGTCCGTCCGGACGACATCGTCATGGTCCGCGAGCGCAGCCGCGAGAAGTACCCCTTCCAGGTTGCCCGCGAGGGTGGTTACGACACCGACGGTGAGACCCCGCGCTACCTGCAGGTGAACCTGAAGGCCCTGGCCTTCCGCCTTGACCGGGACCCGAACCGCAAGGAAATCCCCGTGATCTGCGACGAGCAGCTCGTCGTCGAGTACTACGCCCGCTGATTCAGGCGTAGCCGCTCTTCACCGGCGTTCAGGCCCGCCCCTCCCCGATCGGGGAGGCGGCGGGCTTTCGCGTCTTCCCGGCCGGGGGCGGTTCCTGCCCGTCGGGGCACGGTCCCGGCTGCCGTTCGCCGGGCCGGCCCGACAGGGCCCTGGCCACCACCGCGTCCGTGCCCAGCCCGCCGCCGGCGCGCAGTTCCGACGCGTACAGGGCCTCGCCCAGCTCATGGCGGGCCAGCTCCGCGCACCGGGCCCGGGGTCTGCCGTAGTGCGCCGAGCCGAACAGCGGCAGCCCCACCGACGGCCAGATACCGTCGGCGGCCCCCTGCAGCAGAGCCGCCTCGGCCGCGTCGCCCTCGACCACCGTGACGAGCGCCAGCAGCTCCAGGGCGAGCACGGTGCCCAGGCGGTCGTGGAAGGTGTGGCTGATGGCCAGCGACTCCCCGAGCAGCTCCCGCGCCCTGCCGGGGCGGCCCCGTTGCAGGGCGGCGAACCCCAGGACGTACAGCGCGTAACTGAGCGCCCACCGCTCTCCGTGGTCCTCGCAGATCTCCCGGACCTCTTCGCAGATCACGACCGCGCCGTCCAGATCCCCCTGAAACCCGGTCGCCATGGCCAGCTCGACCTGGGCCATCAGTACGTTGCTGTTCAGCTCCCCGAGTTCCTGGTAGCGGCCGAGCGCCTCCTGCAGCAGCTCGTGTGCGCGCGCCATGTCGTCGGTGACCAGGGCCAGGCAGCCGGTGCGGTGGACCGCGTAGGCCGATGCCACGGCGTCCCCCGCCAGCTCCGCCTCCTCCCGGCACTCGGACAGTGCCGAGATCGCGCCCACCGGATCGCCCTGGAGGACCGCGACGTACCCGAGCACCCACAGCGCCTTCAGCCGGGAGGTGTCGTAGGGCGTCTCCTCCTCCCGCACGTGTTCCAGCCAGTGCCGGCCCTCCGACAGGCGTCCGCAGCCGACCCACAGGAACCAGAGCGTGCCCGCCAGGTACTGCGCGAGGTGCGCCTCCTCGGGGTTCTCCAGCGAACACTCCATGGCCCGCCGCAGATTCGGCAGCTCGCTCTCCACCCGGGCGGCCACCTCGGCCTGCCGGGGGCTGAACCAGTCGAGCTCGCACCAGGTCGCGAGCCCCAGGAACCAGTCCCGGTGGCGGCGGCGCAGCCGGTCCGTGTCGCCCGTGGCCGTCAGCCACTCGGCGCCGTACTCCCGCACCGTGTCCAGCATCCGGTAGCGGGTGCCGACGGCCGAGTCCTCCCGCAGGACCACGGACTGCGCCAGGAGCCCGGACAGCACGTCCAGCACCGATTCGGCCGGCAGGTCGGGGCCGCTGCAGATGTACTCGGCCGCCTCCAGGTCGAACTGCCCGGCGAAGACGGAGAGCCGCGCCCACAGCAGCCGCTGCTCCGGAGCGCAGAGTTCATGACTCCAGCCGATGGCCGTACGGAGCGTCTGGTGGCGGGGGAGCGCGCTGCGGCTGTTGCCGGCCAGCAACCGGAACCTGTCGTCCAGCCGCTGCAGCACCTGCTCCGTCGACAGGGCGCGAAGCCGGCCGGCGGCCAGCTCCAGCGCGAGCGGAATGCCGTCAAGACGGCGGCACAGTTCCAGGGCGGTGCTCCGGGAGTGCTCGGTCAGCCGGAACTCGGGCTGCACCGAGGCCGCCCGCTCGGCGAACAGCAGCAGGGCGTCCTCGTCGCCCATGGTCGCGAGCGGGTATCCCGTCTCGCCGTCGAGGTCCAGTGGCAGCCTGCCGGCCGCCAGCACCCGCAGCTGCGGAGAACGGCGCAGCAGATCCCGTACCAACTCCGCGCAGGTGTCCACCAGGTGCTCGAAGCCGTCGATCACCAGGAGGAGCCGGCGCTCGGAACAGTGTTCGAGGAGTGTCGTGCGGGGCGGTCTGCTCGTGTGATCGGTGAGGCCCAGTGCGTCGACCAGGGCGTGCTCCAGCAGCACGGGATCGTGGACCGCGGACAGCTCCACCAGCCAGACCCCGTCGCAGTACCGTTTCTCCAGGAGTGCGGCCACCCTGGTGACCAGCCGGGTCTTGCCGACCCCGCCCACCCCGATGACGGTGACGAGCCGGGACTCCTCCAGCAGCCCGACGACATCGGCCAACTCGCCGTCGCGCCCCACGAATCTGTTCAGCTCCGCGGGGAGATTGCCCGGGTGACAGGGCGAGGGGGTCCCGGGGGAGGCGGCTGGAGGGCTCGAATCGTCGGGGGACGGAAAGGGGCGCTGAGAGCGTCGCATGAAACACGCAGAGTACTGGCCCGAAAGCGCTCCGTACAATCTTGTTGCGGGAACTCCCGTCGGGCCGGACCGCAATGCGGTACAAGGCGCGAGCCCCGGCGCGATAGGCTCGGGGACGGTGATCGGCCGTCGGCGACGGCCGTCGCCGAAGAGCAGGAAACAAGACAGGCAGACGACAAGGCAGAGAGCGGTGCACTGTGTCCGGTGGTGAGGTGGCCGGGATCCTGGTGGCCGTCTTCTGGGCGATCCTGGTTTCGTTCCTCGCCGTCGTGCTGGTGAGGCTCGCCCAGACGCTCAGGGCGACCACGAAGCTCGTGGCGGACGTGACCGAACAGGCCGTCCCGCTGCTCGCCGACGCCTCCGCGACCGTACGTTCCGCGCAGACCCAGCTCGACAAGGTCGACGCGATCGCGACGGACGTCCAGGAAGTCACCTCCAACGCCTCGGCGCTCTCCTCCACCGTCGCCTCCACCTTCGGCGGCCCGCTGGTCAAGGTCGCGGCGTTCGGCTACGGGGTCCGGCAGGCCATCGGCCGCAAGACCGCTCCCGAGCCGGAAGCGCGCTCCCGGCGCTCGGTGATCGTCGGCCGGACCGTGCCGTCCGCGCGTGGCAAGAAGCGCAACGGCAGAAACTCCCGCGGATCGAAGGACTGACGCAGCGATGTTCCGCCGTACGTTCTGGTTCACCGCCGGCGCAGCCGCCGGAGTATGGGCCACCGCCAAGGTCAACCGGAAGATCAAGCAGCTGACCCCCGAGAGCCTCGCGGCGCAGGCCGCGGACAAGGCGCTCGTGGCCGGTCACAAGCTCAAGGACTTCGCCCTGGACGTCCGTGAGGGCATGGCCAGGCGCGAGGCCGAACTGGGCGAGGCGCTCGGGCTCGAAGCGCCGGTCGACCCCGATCTCCCCGTGCAGCGCCACTTCGCCGTCGAGGCGGCCGAGCCCGAGGCGCACCGCACGCTTCCCCGCACGTCACGCACCTACAAGTCGTACAACCGGAATGAGGACCACTGATGGAGTCGGCCGAAATTCGTCGCCGCTGGCTGAGCTTCTACGAGGAGCGCGGTCACACCGTTGTCCCTTCGGCGTCGCTCATCGCGGACGACCCGACTCTGCTGCTCGTCCCGGCCGGCATGGTGCCCTTCAAGCCGTACTTCCTCGGTGAGGTCAAGCCGCCCGCCCCGCGCGTCACCAGCGTGCAGAAGTGTGTCCGTACGCCGGACATCGAAGAGGTCGGCAAGACCACCCGGCACGGCACCTTCTTCCAGATGTGCGGGAACTTCTCCTTCGGCGACTACTTCAAGGAAGGCGCCATCGAGTACGCCTGGGAGCTGCTGACCAGCTCCGTGGCGGACGGCGGCTTCGCCCTCGACCCCGAGCGGCTGTGGATCACGGTCTACCTCGACGACGACGAGGCCGAGCAGATCTGGCGCGACAAGATCGGTGTCCCCGCCGAGCGCATCCAGCGCCTGGGCAAGAAGGACAACTTCTGGTCCATGGGCGTCCCCGGCCCCTGCGGCCCCTGTTCCGAGATCAACTACGACCGCGGCCCCGAGTTCGGCGTCGAGGGCGGCCCGGCCGTCAACGACGAGCGGTACGTGGAGATCTGGAACCTGGTCTTCATGCAGTACGAGCGCGGCGCCGGCGACGGCAAGGACGACTTCCCGATCCTCGGCGACCTGCCGTCCAAGAACATCGACACGGGCCTCGGCCTCGAGCGCCTCGCGATGATCCTGCAGGGCGTGCAGAACATGTACGAGACCGACACCCTGCGCGTCGTCATGGACAGGGCCACCGAGCTCACCGGTGTGCGCTACGGCGCCGCCCAGGGCACCGACGTCTCGCTCCGCGTGGTCGCCGACCACATCCGCACCTCCGTGATGCTCATCGGCGACGGCGTCACCCCCGGCAACGAGGGCCGCGGCTACGTGCTGCGCCGCATCATGCGCCGGGCGATCCGCAACATGCGGCTGATGGGCGCCACCGGCTCGGTCGTGAACGAGCTGGTCGACGTCGTGATCAACACCATGGGGCAGCAGTACCCCGAGCTGATCACCGACCGCAAGCGCATCGAGACCGTCGCGCTCGCCGAGGAAGCCGCCTTCCTCAAGGCCCTCAAGGGCGGCACCAACATCCTGGAGACCGCGGTCACCGAGACCAAGGCCGCAGGCGGCCGGGTCATCGCCGGTGACAAGGCGTTCCTGCTCCACGACACCTGGGGCTTCCCGATCGACCTCACCCTGGAGATGGCCGCCGAACAGGGCCTGTCCGTGGACGAGGACGGCTTCCGCCGCCTCATGCAGGAGCAGCGCGACAAGGCCAAGGCCGACGCCAGGGCCAAGAAGACCGGTCACGCCGACCTGTCCGCCTACCGCGAGGTCGCCGACAACGCCGGGGTCACCGAGTTCACCGGCTACACCTCCACCGAGGGCGAGTCGACCATCGTCGGCCTCCTCGTCGACGGCGTCTCCTCGCCCGCCGCCTCCGAGGGCGACGAGGTCGAGGTCGTCCTGGACCGCACCCCGTTCTATGCCGAGGGCGGCGGCCAGCTCGCCGACCAGGGCCGGATCCGGCTGCACAACGGTGCCGTCATCCAGGTGCGCGACGTCCAGCAGCCGGTCCCCGGCGTCTCCGTCCACAAGGGCTCGGTCCAGGTGGGCGAGGTGACGGTCGGTGCCTCGGCACTCGCCACCATCGACAACACCCGCCGCCGCGCGATCGCACGCGCCCACAGCGCCACCCACCTCACGCACCAGGCGCTGCGTGACGCGCTCGGCCCGACGGCCGCCCAGGCCGGTTCGGAGAACTCTCCGGGCCGTTTCCGCTTCGACTTCGGTTCGCCCGCCGCCGTGCCCGGCACGGTCCTCGTCGACGTCGAGCAGAAGATCAACGAGGTCCTCTCGCGGGAGCTCGACGTGCAGGCCGAGGTCATGTCGATCGACGAGGCCAAGAAGCAGGGCGCCATCGCCGAGTTCGGTGAGAAGTACGGCGAGCGGGTCCGTGTCGTGACGATCGGCGACTTCTCCAAGGAACTCTGCGGTGGCACGCACGTCGGCAACACCGCCCAGCTCGGCCTGGTGAAGCTGCTCGGCGAATCGTCCATCGGCTCCGGAGTGCGCCGCATCGAGGCCCTCGTCGGCGTCGACGCGTACAACTTCCTCGCCAAGGAGCACACGGTCGTCGCCCAGCTCCAGGAGCTGGTCAAGGGCCGTTCCGAGGAGCTCCCGGAGAAGATCGCCTCCATGCTCGGCAAGCTGAAGGACGCCGAGAAGGAGATCGAGAAGTTCCGTGCGGAGAAGGTCCTGGCGGCTGCCGCAGGTCTGGTCGACTCCGCCAAGGACGTACGGGGCGTCGCTCTGGTCACCGGTCAGGTACCGGACGGCACCTCCGCCGACGACCTGCGCAAGCTCGTCCTCGACGTCCGCGGGCGCATCCAGGGCGGCCGGCCGGCCGTCGTGGCCCTGTTCACCACGGCCAACGGCCGTCCGCTGACCGTCATCGCCACCAACGAGGCCGCCCGTGAGCGCGGCCTCAAGGCCGGCGACCTGGTCCGTACCGCCGCCAAGACGCTCGGTGGCGGTGGCGGCGGCAAGCCGGACGTCGCCCAGGGCGGCGGCCAGAACCCGGATGCCATCGGCGACGCCGTCGCCGCTGTCGAACGCCTCGTCACCGAGACGGCGTGACGCCGGACATGACGATGCGCCGCGGTCGCCGTCTGGCGATCGACGTCGGGGACGCCCGGATCGGGGTCGCCTCGTGCGACCCCGACGGGATCCTGGCCACGCCGGTGGAGACCGTGCCGGGACGTGACGTCCCGGCCGCCCACCGGCGGCTCGGCCAGATCGTCGCGGAGTACGAGCCGATCGAGGTCATCGTCGGTCTGCCCCGGTCCCTTGGCGGCGGTGAGGGACCGGCCGCCGCCAAGGTCCGCGCCTTCACCGATGTGCTCGCCCGTGCGGTTGCACCCATTCCGGTGCGATTGGTGGACGAGAGGATGACCACAGTGACGGCCAGTCAGGGGCTGCGCGCATCGGGCGTGAAGTCCAAAAAAGGCCGATCCGTCATCGACCAGGCTGCCGCTGTGGTGATCCTCCAGAACGCTCTGGAGTCCGAACGGGCCTCGGGCAATCCGCCCGGCGAGGGCGTCGAAGTGGTTGTCTGATCGCGATACGGTAACGTTCCGCGCGATGCGGCGGGGTTCGAACAAACACCGCACAGCAAAGAGACGGAACATCGTCTCGCGGCTCAAGGGGATCGATGACTGAGTATGGCCGGGGCCCCGGCTCCGAACCGTGGCATCCCGAGGATCCCCTGTACGGGGACCAGGGATGGGGAGGACAGCAGCCTGCCCACGGCCAGAGCCAGTACGGGGGCCAGCAGCCGCAGGACCCTTACCCGCAGCAGCAGCAGCACCAGCACGACCCCTACGCGCAGCAGCAGCAGCACGATCCGTACGCCCAGCAGCAGCCGCAGGACCCCTACGCCCAGCAGCAGCACCAGCAGGATCCGTACGCTCAGCAGCAGCAGCAGCAGTACCAGCAGCAGCCCCAGTACGGCGCCCAGCAGGATCCGTACGCCCAGCAGCAGCCGTACAACGGCGGCTGGGACACCGGTCAGCAGCCCGCCGCGATGCCGTACGACGGTCAGCCGGACGCCTCGTACGGCTACGGCGAGACGAACGACTACTACGGCACCCCTGAGGCCTACCCGCCGCCGCAGCCCCCGGGCCGCCGTGAGGCCGAACCCGCACCGGCTCCGGCGCAGAACCCGGACTGGGACCCCGAGGTCCAGCCGGAGGAGACGCACCCCTTCTTCACCGGCGCGGACGACGAGGGCGAAGCCAAGGACGACGACTACGACGGCGACCCCCGTGAATCCCGCCGCGGCGACGGCGGGGGCGAGCGGCGTGGCAAGGGCAAGAAGAAGAAGGGCCGCAGCGGCTGCGCCTGCCTGGCCGTATCCCTCGTCCTGGTCGGCGGTCTCGGCGGAGTGGGCTACTTCGGCTACTCGTTCTACAAGGACAAGTTCGGTTCGGCCCCCGACTATTCGGGCAGCGGCTCGGGTTCGGTCGAGGTGGAGATCCCGAAGGGCGCGTACGGGTACGACATCGGCAACATCCTGAAGAAGCAGGGTGTGGTCAAGAGCGTCGACGCGTTCGTCTCCGCGCAGAACGAGAACCCCAAGGGGAAGTCGATCCAGGCCGGGGTCTATCTCCTCCACGAGGAGATGTCGGCGGCCGAGGCCGTGAAGATGATGGTCGACCCGAAGAGCCAGAACCTTCTGGTGATTCCCGAGGGAACCCGCAACGTCGCCGTCTACGCGATGATCGACAAGAAGCTCGGCGTCAAGGCGGGCACGACCAAGGCCGTCGCCACGGCCAAGAAGGCCGATCTGGGCCTGCCCGGCTGGGTGGGCAAGAACAAGGACATCAAGGACCCGCTGGAAGGATTCCTCTACCCGGCCGCGTATCCGGTCACGACGGAAACGAAGCCCGAGGCGATCCTCAAGAAGATGGTCTCGCGGTCCAACGAGGAGTACGAGGATCTCGACCTCGAGGGAACCGCGAAGAAGTACAACCTGGACGGTCCGTGGCAGGTGCTCACCGTGGCCAGCCTGGTCCAGGCGGAAGGCCTGACGCATGACGACTTCCGCAAGATGGCCGAAGTCGTCTACAACCGCCTGAAGCCCGACAACGTGGCGACGAACCGCAAGCTCGAATTCGACTCTGCGTTCAATTACCTCAAGAACCAGAGCGAGATCAAGATCAGGTCGAACGAGATCCGGACCAATCCGGATCCCTACAACACCTATTACCACGCGGGTCTGCCACCCGGCCCCATCAGCAACCCCGGCGACGAAGCGCTGCGCGCGACGCTGAGTCCCACCTCCAGCGGCTGGATGTTCTTCATCTCGCTCGACGGCAAGAAGACCCAGTTCACCAAGACGGCCGCGGAGCACGAGAAGCTCAACGAGAAGTTCAAGGAACTGCATGGCCTCGACTGACCGGCGCAATCGGGCCGCCGTCCTCGGCTCGCCCATCGCCCACTCGCTCTCCCCGGTCCTGCACCGGGCCGCGTACGCCGAACTCGGCCTCGACGACTGGTCGTACGACCGGTTCGACGTGGACGAGGCGGCGCTCCCCGGCTTTGTCCAGGGCCTGGATTCCTCCTGGGCCGGGCTCTCCCTCACCATGCCGCTGAAGCGGGCGATCATCCCGCTGCTGGACTCCGTCAGCGAGACCGCGGCCTCCGTCGAGGCCGTGAACACGGTCGTCTTCACCGAGGACGGCGGGCGCACCGGCGACAACACGGATATCCCCGGCATGATCGCCGCCCTGCACGAGCGCGGTGTCGAGAAGACCGAGTCCGCCGCCGTCCTCGGCGCCGGAGCCACCGCCTCGTCCGCACTCGCCGCGCTCTCGCGGATCTGTGCGGGACCGGTCACCGCCTATGTCAGGAGCCGCGAGCGCGGTGACGAGATGCGGGGCTGGGGCGAGCGGCTCGGGGTCGACGTGCGGATCGCCGACTGGGCCGAGGCCGAGCAGGCGCTGCACGCCCCGCTGATCATCGCGACCACGCCGGCCGGGGCCACGGACGGGCTGGCGGACGCCGTACCGGACCGGCCCGGCACGCTCTTCGACGTGCTGTACGAGCCCTGGCCCACCGGACTCGCATCCGCCTGGGCCGCCCGCGACGGGGCAATCGTCGGAGGTCTTGACCTCCTGGTGCACCAGGCCGTCCTCCAGGTCGAGCAGATGACGGGCCGCGCGCCCGCGCCGCTGGCCGCCATGCGCCGGGCCGGCGAACAGGCGCTGGCCGCCCGCTGACCGCGTATCCGGCCCGCCCGGTCCGTCCGTCTGCTGGACCGGCGGCGGGCCGGGGGGTCCGGTCGTGGGAGGATCGAGGGCGGCGGGCCAGGGCCGCGCACCCGGTCGCGCCGTTGCAGTTACAGGCGCGAGCATGAGGAGCACCGTTGAGCAGGTTGCGCTGGCTGACCGCCGGAGAGTCGCACGGCCCCGCACTGGTGGCGACGCTGGAGGGTCTTCCCGCCGGTATCCCCGTCACCACGGAGATGGTGGCGGACGCGCTCGCCAGGCGACGGCTCGGTTACGGGCGCGGCGCCCGGATGAAGTTCGAGAAGGACGAGGTCACCTTCCTCGGCGGGGTGCGGCACGGCCTGACCATGGGCTCGCCCGTCGCCGTGATGGTGGGCAACACCGAGTGGCCCAAGTGGGAGCAGGTCATGTCGGCCGACCCGGTCGACCCCGACGTACTGGCCGCCCAGGCCCGTAACGCCCCGCTGACCCGGCCCCGGCCCGGCCACGCCGACCTCGCCGGTATGCAGAAGTACGGCTTCGACGAGGCCCGGCCGATCCTGGAGCGCGCCAGCGCCCGGGAGACCGCGGCCCGCGTCGCCCTCGGCGCCGTCGCCCGGTCGTACCTCAAGGAGACGGCCGGCATCGAGATCGTCAGCCACGTCGTCGAGCTGGCAGCCGCGAAGGCGCCGTACGGCGTCTACCCGGTGCCCGCCGACGTCGAGAAGCTCGACGCCGACCCGGTGCGCTGCCTCGACGCCACCGCGAGCAAGCAGATGGTCGCCGAGATCGACCAGGCGCACAAGGACGGCGACACGCTCGGCGGTGTGGTCGAGGTGCTGGCCTACGGAGTGCCGGTCGGCCTCGGTTCGCATGTGCACTGGGACCGTCGGCTCGACGCACGTCTCGCCGCCGCGCTCATGGGAATCCAGGCCATCAAGGGTGTCGAGGTCGGCGACGGCTTCGACCTCGCCCGGGTGCCCGGATCGCAGGCGCACGACGAGATCCTGGTGACGGAGGACGGCATCAAGCGCGCCTCCGGCCGCGCCGGAGGCACCGAGGGCGGCCTGACCACCGGTGAGCTGCTGCGGGTCCGCGCCGCGATGAAGCCGATCGCGACGGTGCCGCGCGCGCTGGCCACGGTCGACGTGGTGACCGGTGAGCCGGCCAAGGCGCACCACCAGCGCTCCGATGTCTGTGCCGTTCCGGCGGCCGGCATCGTCGCCGAGGCGATGGTCGCTCTGGTCCTCGCCGACGCGGTCGCGGAGAAGTTCGGCGGCGACAGCGTCGCCGAGACCCACCGCAACGTCCAGTCGTACCTCGACCACCTCCAGATCCGATGAGCGGTCCGCTGATCGTCCTGGTCGGGCCGATGGGCGTCGGCAAGTCCACGGTCGGGGAACTGCTCGCCGACCGGCTGGGCACCGGCTACCGGGACACCGACGCCGATGTCGTCGCGACGGCCGGCAAACCGATCTCGGAGATCTTCTACGACGAGGGCGAGGAGCACTTCCGCGCCCTGGAGCGGCAGGCCGTCCGCGCCGCGGTCGCCGAGCACGGGGGAGTCCTCTCGCTGGGCGGCGGCGCCGTCCTCGACGAGGAGACACGCGCCCTGCTCGCGGATCACTCCGTCGTCTACCTCTCGATGGACGTCGACGAGGCGGTGAAGCGGGTCGGGCTGAACACCGCGCGCCCGCTGCTCGCCGTGAACCCGCGCCGGCAGTGGCGCGAACTCATGGAGGCACGCCGCCACCTGTACACGGAGGTGGCCCGTGCGGTCGTCGCGACCGACGAGCGCACACCGGAAGAGGTCGCCCAGGCGGTCCTCGACGCACTGGAACTGCCGGACGCACCGTCCGGCCGGGAGAACACAGCATGAGCGACCAGGCCACCACCCGCATCCAGATCGCCGGCAGCGCGGGCACCGACCCGTACGAGGTGCTGATCGGCCGGCAACTCCTCGCGGAGCTGCCCACGCTCATCGGCGACCGCGCCCAGCGCGTCGCGGTCCTGCACCCCGAGGCGCTCGCCGAGACCGGCGAGGCGGTCCGCCAGGACCTCGCCGACCAGGGCTACGAGGCCATCGCGATCCAGCTGCCGAACGCCGAGGAGGCCAAGACCGTCGAGGTCGCCGCCTACTGCTGGAAGGCGCTCGGCCAGACCGGCTTCACCCGCACCGACGTCATCGTCGGCATCGGCGGCGGCGCCACCACGGACGTCGCCGGTTTCGTCGCCGCCTCCTGGCTGCGCGGAGTGCGCTGGATCGCCGTACCCACGACCGTGCTCGGCATGGTCGACGCGGCCGTCGGCGGCAAGACCGGCATCAACACCGCCGAGGGCAAGAACCTCGTCGGTGCCTTCCACCCGCCGACCGGGGTGCTCTGCGACCTGGCCGCGCTGGACTCGCTGCCGGTCAACGACTACGTCTCCGGCATGGCGGAGATCATCAAGGCCGGTTTCATCGCCGACCCGGTGATCCTCGACCTCGTCGAGGCGGACCCGCAGGGCGCGCGCACACCGACCGGACCGCACACCGCCGAGCTCATCGAGCGGGCCATCCGGGTCAAGGCAGAGGTCGTCTCCAGCGACCTCAAGGAGTCCGGGCTCCGCGAGATCCTCAACTACGGGCACACGCTGGCCCACGCCATCGAGAAGAACGAGCGCTACAAGTGGCGCCACGGTGCCGCCGTCTCGGTCGGCATGGTCTTCGCCGCCGAACTGGGCCGCCTCGCCGGACGCCTGGACGATGCCACCGCCGACCGGCACCGCGCCGTCCTGGCGTCCGTCGGACTGCCGCTCACCTACCGCGGCGACCAGTGGCCCAAGCTGCTGGAGAACATGAAGGTCGACAAGAAGTCCCGCGGCAACCTGCTGCGCTTCATCGTCCTGGACGGCCTCGGCAAGCCCACCGTCCTGGAGGGCCCCGACCCGGCCGTTCTGCTCGCCGCCTACGGCGAGGTGTCGGCGTGACCCGCCGGGTGTTCGTCCTCAACGGACCCAACCTCGGCCGGCTGGGCTCCAGGGAGCCCGATATCTACGGAGCCACCTCGTACGCCGGACTCGTCGACAGCTGCCGCACCCTCGGCAAGGAGCTCGGCTTCGACGTCGACGTCCGGGAGACCAACGACGAGGGGGAGCTGATCCGCTGGCTCCACGAGGCCGCGGACGGCTCAATTCCGGTCGTTCTCAACCCGGGCGCCTTCACGCATTACTCGTACGGGATGCGGGACGCAGCCTCCCAGCGCACCGCCCCGCTGATCGAGGTGCACATCTCGAATCCGTACGCCCGGGAGGAATTCCGTCACAACTCCGTGGTCGCACCGGTCGCCACCGGGACCGTGGCCGGATTCGGCATCGGCTCCTACCGGCTCGCCCTGCGCGCGCTCGCCGACGAACTGACGGACTGACGCACCTGCGCGCCGGAGGCCGACTGGCCGACGGGGCACTATGGACCCTCCCCGGCCGTTCCCTCCGTGGCGGCCGGGGAAGGTACGGTTGCCGTTCCACCAGCGCCAGTTGCCTGTACGAGACGGAGTGCCACCGGATGCAGCACGCAGTGGGGGCACCGCTGCCGCCGCCCCAGGGACCCGGAAACGGGCCCGTCGGCTGGTCGCACCAGGCCCAGCACCCCGGCCACCCGGGCCCGCCGGTTCCTCCGCCCGCCGGCCCGCCCGCTCAGCCCCCCGCCGGTCACCCCGGCCCGCCGCCCCAGGCGCCGCCCGCCCCGCAGGGGCAGGGCTGGCGCGGGCCCGCGCCGCACCAGGCCCCCGCCCCCGTCTCCCGGGAGACCACCGGGCACATCCAGCTGCCGCCGGGCGGCCCCGTACCGCTGCCCGCACCGCCCGCCGAGCCCGGCACCGGCACCGCGACCCTCGCCGTGCTCCTGATCGGCCCGGCGGGCGCCGGGAAGACCACGGTGGCCAAGCTCTGGGCCGCCCGCCGCCGGGTCCCGACCGCCCACGTCAGCCTCGACGACGTCCGTGAGTGGGTCTGCTCGGGCTTCGCCGACCCCCAGGCGGGATGGAACGACCAGTCGGAGGCCCAGTACCGCCTGGCCCGCCGCACCTGCGGCTTCGCGGCCCGCAATTTCCTGGCCAACGGCATCTCCTGCATCCTCGACGACGCGGTCTTCCCGGACCGGCCCGTCGTCGGCCTCGGCGGCTGGAAACGCCACGTCGGCCCCGGACTGCTTCCCGTCGTCCTGCTGCCGGGCCTGGAGATCGTGCTGGAGCGCAACGCCGCCCGCAGCGGCAACCGCCGTCTCTCCGACGAGGAGGTCGCCCGGATCCACGGCCGGATGGCCGGCTGGTACGGCTCGGGGCTGCCCATCATCGACAACTCCACGTACGACGTGGAGACCACCGCCCGCGTCCTGGACGACATACTCGCCCGGTCGCTCGCCAGCCCCCCGGCCTGGTGAGCCGGCGCCCGGCGGGGCGGCCCGTCCGCTGAGGGGCCGCCGCACCCCGGTCGGGTGCGCTGACCGGGCGGGCCCGGTCCCACGCTCGTACGCTCGATGTATGTCAGAGGTGTACGCCGTCCGCCGCGGGCTGCTCCGCGACCGGTGCGCCGCAGTCGGATCCGCGGCCGCCCTGGTCTCCCGCCCCGCCAATGTCCGCTATCTCGCGGGCGGAGCGCCCCCGGGTGCCGTGCTGCTGCTCGGCCCCGACGAGGACGTCCTGCTCTGCCCGCGCCCCCCGACCGGTGATCCGGCCGACGGGCGCACCGACGAACACCTCCGGGTGGACCTGCTGCCGGTGACCGGCGGTGATCCGGTGGTGGCCGCCACGGATCTGGCCTCCGCCGGCGGGGCGGAGTCCCTGGCCGTCGAGGAACACGATCTGACGGTCGCCCGGCACCGGGCCATGGCCTCGGTCGCCCCGAGGCTCCGGCTGGCCGACCTCGGCGCCACCGTCGAGCAGCTGCGCATCGTCAAGGACGAGGAGGAGATCGGCTGTCTGCGGATCGCCGCCGAGATCACCGACCAGGCGCTGGGCGAACTCCTCGAATCGATCCTGGTCGGCCGCACGGAGCGGCATCTCGCGCTCGAACTGGAACGCCGGCTGGTGGACCACGGAGCCGACGGCCCCGCCTTCGCGACCTCCGTCGCCACCGGCCCCAACTCGGGCCGGGGCCGCCACCGGCCCTCGGACCGACGGGTGGAAGAAGGAGATTTTCTCTCCGTCTGCCTCGGTGCCAACTACCGCGGATACCGGTGCGAGATCGGCCGCACCTTCGTCATCGGTACAGCACCGGCCGACTGGCAGATCGAGCTCTACGACCTGGTTTTCGCCGCTCAGCGGGCTGGACGCGAGGCACTCGTGCCCGGCGCCGCCTACCGTGACGTGGACCGCGCGGCCCGTCATGTACTGGACTCCGCGGGCCATGGTGAGGGCCTCGCACCCTGGACCGGACACGGGGTGGGGCTCGAAATCGACGAGGACCCGCAGTTGGCACCTGCAGCCATGGGTAAACTGGACGCTTGTGTGCCGGTCACCGTCGAACCGGGGGTCCACCTCCCGGGCCGGGGCGGAGTCCGGATCGATGACACGCTCGTCGTGCGCCCCGAGGCGGACGGCGGACCCGAGCTACTCACCATTACGACCAAGGAGCTGCTCGCGCTCTAGCGCGCATCCTTGGCCGTTCCACCAGCTTCAGTCCAGGAGATTCCGCAACCGTGGCTTCCACGAACGACCTCAAGAACGGCCTGGTGCTCAAGCTCGACGGAGGCCAGCTCTGGTCCGTCGTCGAGTTCCAGCACGTCAAGCCCGGCAAGGGCCCGGCCTTCGTGCGCACCAAGCTCAAGAACGTGCTGTCCGGCAAGGTCGTCGACAAGACGTTCAACGCCGGCGTGAAGGTCGAGACGGCCACCATTGACCGGCGCGACATGCAGTTCTCGTACATGGACGGCGAGTACTTCGTCTTCATGGACATGGACACGTACGACCAGCTGATGGTCGACCGCAAGTCCGTCGGCGACGCCGCCAACTTCCTGATCGAGGGCTTCACCGCCTCCGTCGCCCAGCACGAGGGCGAGGTGCTCTACGTCGAGCTGCCGGCCGCCGTCGAGCTGACCATCCAGCACACGGACCCGGGCGTCCAGGGCGACCGGTCCACCGGTGGCACCAAGCCCGCCACGCTGGAGACCGGCTACGAGATCGGCGTCCCGCTCTTCATCACCACCGGTGAGAAGATCAAGGTCGACACCCGCTCGGGCGATTACCTCGGCCGGGTGAACAGCTAACCGTGGCTGCCCGGAATACGGCCCGCAAGCGAGCCTTCCAGATCCTCTTCGAGGCCGACCAGCGCGGTGAGTCCGTGCAGACGGTCCTCGCGGACTGGGTCCGGCACTCGCGGTCCGACACCCGTCAGCCGCCGGTCACCGAGTACACGATGGAGCTCGTCGAGGGGTACGCGCAGTACGCGGACCGCATCGACGACCTCATCGTCACCTACGCCGTGGACTGGGAGATCGACCGCATGCCGGTCGTCGACCGGAACATCCTGCGGCTCGGTGCGTACGAGCTGATCTGGGTGGACGCGACACCCGACGCGGTGGTTATCGACGAGGCGGTGCAGATCGCCAAGGAGTTCTCCACCGATGACTCCCCGTCCTTCGTGAACGGCCTGCTGGCCCGTTTCAAGGACCTCAAGCCGAACCTCCGCCGGGAGCAGTAGCCTCCGGCGGCGTTCTGCCGACGAAGGGCCCACGGTCACCCGACCGTGGGCCCTTCGGCATGCCGGGGGCCGACTGGACCGATCGGGCCCCGGACATGCCCGGAAAACGGAAACGCCGGGTCCGGCGGGGCGCCCGGAAAGGGCCCCGCCGACCCGGCGGTACGTTTCTGCTGGGGTGGTCAGCCCTCGTCGTGAGCGACCGCGCGACGCGCGTCCGCGTCCAGGACGCCCCAGCTGATCAGCTGCTCCGTGAGCACGGACGGCGACTGGTCGTAGATCACGGCCAGCGTGCGCAGGTCGTCCTGGCGGATCGAGAGCACCTTGCCGTTGTAGTCGCCGCGCTGGCTCTGGATCGTCGCCGCGTAGCGCTGCAGGGGTCCGGCCTTCTCCGGCGGGACGTGGGCGAGGCGCTCGAGCTGGAGAACGAGCTTCGGCGGCGGCTCGGCAGCCCCGCCGGGGGTCGTACCGGGCAGGAGCTCCTGCACCGGAACGCCGTAGAAGTCCGCCAGCTCGGCCAGGCGCTGGACGGTGACGGCGCGGTCGCCGCGCTCGTACGAGCCGACCACGACGGCCTTCCAGCGGCCCTGGGACTTCTCCTCCACGCCGTGGAGGGAGAGGCCCTGCTGGGTGCGGATGGCGCGGAGCTTGGCCCCGAGCTGTTTTGCGTATTCGCTGGACATAAGGCTCCCCGGACGCTGGAACATTGTGCGGCTCCGCCGCGTGGCTGGTAACTCACTGTGAGGTTACGCAGCGTTACTTGGGTGCGTCAAGCTGAATGGTCCGGACCGGCACCTCCCGGGGGTGGGGCAAGGGCCCTGCTCAGGCCCTGGTAACGTGGATGACGCAATTTCGACGTCCTTTAAGGTCCGTCCAGTGAGGCGGAGAAGGAGGTCCGTTTCTTATGGACGCACAGCACGACGCCACCGGCAATGCGGCACGCCCCGTTCTCGAGGCTCCCGACATCGCCCGAGTACTGACCCGCATCGCCCACGAGATCGTCGAACGCGCCAAGGGCGCCGACGATGTGGTGCTTCTCGGCATCCCGACCCGGGGCGTCTTCCTCGCCCGCCGGCTAGCCGACAAGCTCGAAGAGATCACCGGCCGGAAGATGCCGGTCGGATCGCTCGACATCACCATGTACCGCGACGATCTGCGGATGCGCCCGGCGCGCGCCCTGGCACGCACCGAGATCCCCGGAGAGGGCATCGAGGGCCGCCTGGTCGTCCTCGTCGACGACGTCCTCTTCTCCGGCCGCACGATCCGCGCCGCACTCGACGCGCTCGGCGACATCGGCCGTCCCCGCGCGGTGCAGCTCGCGGTCCTCGTCGACCGCGGACACCGCGAACTCCCGATCCGTGCCGACTACGTCGGCAAGAACCTCCCCACGTCGCTGCGGGAGACGGTCAAGGTCCAGCTCGCCGAGGAGGACGGCCGCGACGCCGTGCTGCTCGGGGTCGAGCAGGCCGCCCCGGCGGTCGAGCGGTAGCTGCCCTTCCCGTACGGCCTGCCTGCCGTACGGCGGCTTCCGCACGCCCGCATGCCTGAACCCTCCAGCCACCCGGAGAACACCCAGATGAAGCGTCACCTCATCTCGGCCGCCGACCTCACCCGCGACGACGCCGTCCTGATCCTCGACACCGCCGAGGAGATGGCCCGGGTCGCGGACCGGCCGATCAAGAAGCTCCCGACCCTGCGCGGCCGTACCGTCGTCAACCTCTTCTTCGAGGACTCGACGCGTACCCGCATCTCCTTCGAGGCGGCCGCCAAGCGGCTGTCCGCCGATGTCATCAACTTCTCCGCCAAGGGCTCGTCGGTCTCCAAGGGCGAGTCGCTCAAGGACACCGCCCTGACCCTGGAGGCGATGGGCGCGGACGCCGTCGTCATCCGGCACGGCGCCTCCGGAGCCCCGTACCGCCTGGCCACCTCCGGCTGGATCGACGGCGCGGTCGTCAACGCGGGCGACGGCACGCACGAGCACCCCACCCAGGCACTCCTGGACGCCTTCACCATGCGCCGCAGGCTGGTCGGGGCCGACACCGGACTCGGCAAGGACCTCGACGGCCGCCGGATCACGATCGTCGGCGACATCCTGCACAGCCGCGTCGCCCGCTCCAACGTCCACCTCCTGACCACCCTCGGAGCCCACGTCACCCTGGTGGCTCCGCCCACCCTGGTCCCCGTCGGCGTCGAGCAGTGGCCGTGCGACATCAGCTACAGCCTCGACGAGGTGCTGCCGAAGTCGGACGCTGTGATGATGCTTCGTGTGCAGCGTGAGCGGATGAACGCCGCGTACTTCCCGACCGAGCGCGAGTACTCCCGCCGCTACGGCCTGGACGGCGAGCGGATGGCGAAGATGCCCGGGCACGCCATCGTCATGCACCCCGGCCCGATGGTCCGCGGCATGGAGATCACCGCCGAGGTCGCCGACTCCGACCGGTGCACGGTCGTCGAGCAGGTCGCCAACGGCGTCTCGATCCGCATGGCCGTGCTCTACCTGCTGCTCGGCGGTTCCGAGCCCGCCGTACCCGCCGCCCCCGCGGTTCCCGCCCGTACCGAGGAGAACAAGTAACCATGAGCAAGATCCTTATCCGCGGTGCGAAGGTCCTCGGCGGCGAGCCCACGGACGTCCTCATCGACGGCGAGACCATCGCGGCGGTCGGCACCGGGCTCGACGCCGGCGACGCCACCGTGATCGAGGCGGCGGGCCAGATCCTGCTGCCCGGCCTGGTCGACCTCCACACCCACCTGCGCGAGCCCGGCCGCGAGGACTCCGAGACCGTCCTGACCGGCACCAAGGCCGCCGCTGTCGGCGGCTTCACCGCCGTGCACGCCATGGCCAACACCTTCCCGGTCGCCGACACCGCCGGAGTCGTCGAGCAGGTCTGGCGGCTCGGCAAGGAGTCCGGCTACTGCGACGTGCAGCCCATCGGCGCCGTCACCGTCGGCCTGGAGGGCAAGCAGCTCGCCGAGCTCGGCGCCATGCACGATTCGGCCGCCGGAGTGAAGGTCTTCTCCGACGACGGCAAGTGCGTCGACGACGCGGTGATCATGCGCCGCGCCCTGGAGTACGTGAAGGCGTTCGACGGGGTCGTCGCCCAGCACGCCCAGGAGCCCCGCCTCACCGAAGGCGCCCAGATGAACGAGGGCATCGTCTCGGCCGAGCTCGGCCTCGGCGGCTGGCCCGCCGTCGCCGAGGAGTCGATCATCGCCCGCGACGTGCTGCTCGCGGCCCACGTCGACTCCCGGGTCCACATCTGCCACCTGTCGACCGCCGGCTCCGTCGAGATCGTCCGCTGGGCCAAGTCCAAGGGCTGGAACGTCACCGCCGAGGTCACCCCGCACCACCTGCTCCTCACCGACGAGCTCGTACGGTCCTACAACCCGGTCTACAAGGTGAACCCGCCCCTGCGCACCGAGGCCGACGTCCTGGCCCTGCGCGAGGCCCTCGCCGACGGCACCATCGACTGCGTCGCCACCGACCACGCCCCGCACCCGCACGAGGACAAGGACTGCGAGTGGGCCGCGGCCGCCATGGGAATGGTGGGCCTGGAGACCGCGCTCTCCGTCGTCCAGCAGACGATGGTGGACACCGGTCTGCTCGACTGGGCGGGCGTCGCCGACCGCATGTCGTTCCGCCCCGCCGCCATCGGCAGGCTCGACGGACACGGCCGGCCCGTCTCGGAGGGCGAGCCCGCCAACCTCACCCTGGTCGATCCGGCATACCGTGGAGTCGTGGACCCCGCGGGCTTCGCCTCCCGCAGCCGCAACACCCCCTACGAGGGGCGCGAGCTGCCGGGCCGAGTGACCCACACCTTCCTGCGGGGCCGTGCCACGGTCGTCGACGGGAAACTCGCGTGACAACACTCAGCCCCACCCACCAGCTGTACCAACTGGCCGCCGAGCAGAAGTCGGCGGAAGTGACCGACTGGTCCGCCCGCATCAGCTGGGTGATCGGACTGCTCGTCCTCATCGCCTTCGTCTACTGGCTGATGCGCCAGGGATGGAAGTGGCGCGGCAGCCTCCAGTCCGGTCTCTCCGACCTCGCGACCACCCCGGACGGCTTCGCGGACGGCGAGAAGCTGCTCACGCTGACCGGGCGCTACCACGCCTCGACGACGGCCGGACAGTGGCTCGACCGCATCGTCGCCCACGGCCTCGGCACCCGCAGCCGCGTCGAGCTCACCCTCACGGAGCAGGGCCTCGGCGTCGTACGGCCCGGCGCGACGGACTTCTTCGTCCCCGCCGCCGACCTGCGGGACGCCCGGACCGACAAGGCACTCGCAGGCAAGGTCCTGCCCGAGGGCGGCCTGCTCGTCATCACCTGGGCGCTCGGCGACCAGCTGATCGACTCCGGGTTCCGCTCCGACCACTCGGCCGAGCACGCCGCCTGGGTCGAAGCCGTCAACGGGCTCACCAGTACTCATCTCACCAGCACTACGGAAGGCACCGCACGATGACGATCTCCACCCGGGGAGCCGCCAAAGCTCCCGCCGTACTCGTCCTGGAGGACGGCCGCGCCTTCCGCGGCCGCGCCTACGGGGCTGTGGGGGAGACCTTCGGTGAGGCGGTGTTCTCCACCGGCATGACCGGCTACCAGGAGACGCTGACCGACCCCTCGTACCACCGCCAGGTCGTCGTGATGACCGCCCCGCACGTCGGCAACACCGGTGTGAACGACGAGGACCCCGAGTCCCAGCGGATCTGGGTCGCCGGTTACGTCGTGCGCGACCCCGCCCGGGTTCCCTCCAACTGGCGCTCGCGGCGCTCGCTGGACGAGGAACTCGTGAGCCAGGGCGTCGTCGGAATCAGCGGCATCGACACCCGCGCCCTCACCCGCCACCTGCGCGAGCGCGGCGCGATGCGCGTCGGCATCTTCTCCGGCAACGCCATCGCCGACGAGGGCACGCTCATCGCCCGGGTGCGCCAGGCCCCCGAGATGAACGGCGCCGACCTCTCCGCCGAGGTCGCCACCAAGGAGACGTACGTCGTCCCCGCGATCGGCACCAAGAGGTTCACGGTCGCCGCGATCGACCTCGGCATCAAGGGCATGACCCCGCACCGGATGGCCGAGCGCGGCATCGAGGTGCACGTCCTGCCCGCCACCGCCACGCTGGAGCAGGTGTACGCGGTCGAGCCCGACGGCGTCTTCTTCTCCAACGGCCCCGGCGACCCGTCCACCGCCGATCACCCGGTCTCCGTCATGCAGGGCGTCCTGGAGCGGCAGACCCCGCTCTTCGGCATCTGCTTCGGCAACCAGATCCTGGGCCGCGCGCTCGGCTTCGGCACGTACAAGCTGAAGTACGGCCACCGCGGCATCAACCAGCCCGTGCAGGACCGCTCGACCGGCAAGGTCGAGGTCACCGCGCACAACCACGGCTTCGCCGTCGACGCCCCGCTCGACAAGGTCTCCGACACCGCCTACGGGCGCGCCGAGGTCTCCCACGTCTGCCTGAACGACCAGGTCGTCGAGGGTCTCCAGCTCCTCGACCGGCCGGCCTTCAGCGTCCAGTACCACCCCGAAGCAGCCGCCGGCCCGCACGACGCCGCGTACCTCTTCGACCGCTTCGTTTCCCTGATGGAGGGCCAGCGTGCCTAAGCGCTCCGATATCCAGTCCGTCCTGGTCATCGGCTCCGGTCCGATCGTCATCGGCCAGGCCGCCGAGTTCGACTACTCCGGCACCCAGGCCTGCCGCGTCCTCAAGGCCGAGGGCCTGCGCGTCATCCTGGTGAACTCCAACCCGGCGACGATCATGACCGACCCGGAGATCGCCGACGCCACGTACGTCGAGCCGATCACCCCCGAGTTCGTCGAGAAGATCATCGCCAAGGAGCGCCCCGACGCGCTGCTGCCGACCCTGGGCGGTCAGACCGCCCTCAACACCGCTATCTCGATGCACGAGAACGGTGTCCTGGAGAAGTACGGCGTCGAGCTCATCGGTGCCAACGTCGAGGCCATCAACAAGGGCGAGGACCGCGAGCTCTTCAAGGGCGTCGTCGAAGCCGTCAAGGCCAAGATCGGATACGGCGAGTCCGCCCGCTCCGTCATCTGCCACACCATGGACGACATCATGAAGGGCGTCGACACCCTCGGCGGCTACCCCGTCGTCGTCCGCCCCTCCTTCACCATGGGCGGCGCCGGCTCCGGCTTCGCCCACGACGAGGAGGAGCTGCGCCGCATCGCCGGACAGGGCCTCACGCTCTCCCCGACCACCGAGGTGCTCCTGGAGGAGTCCATCCTCGGCTGGAAGGAGTACGAGCTGGAGCTGATGCGCGACAAGAACGACAACGTCGTGGTCGTCTGCTCCATCGAGAACTTCGACCCGATGGGCGTCCACACGGGTGACTCGATCACCGTCGCCCCGGCGATGACGCTCACCGACCGCGAGTACCAGCGGCTGCGCGACATCGGCATCGCGATCATCCGCGAGGTCGGCGTCGACACCGGCGGCTGCAACATCCAGTTCGCCATCGACCCGGTCGACGGCCGGGTCATCGTGATCGAGATGAACCCGCGCGTCTCGCGCTCCTCGGCTCTCGCCTCCAAGGCCACCGGCTTCCCGATCGCCAAGATCGCCGCCAAGCTGGCCGTCGGCTACACGCTGGACGAGATCCCGAACGACATCACCGAGAAGACGCCGGCCTCCTTCGAGCCGACCCTCGACTACGTCGTGGTCAAGGCCCCGCGCTTCGCCTTCGAGAAGTTCCCCTCCGCCGACTCCACCCTCACCACCACCATGAAGTCGGTGGGCGAGGCCATGGCGATCGGCCGGAACTTCACCGAGGCGCTGCAGAAGGCGCTGCGCTCCCTGGAGAAGAAGGGCTCGCAGTTCGCCTTCACCGGCGAGCCCGGCGACAAGGCCGAGCTGCTGGCCGAGGCGGTCCGCCCGACCGACGGCCGGATCAACACGGTCATGCAGGCGATCCGGGCCGGCGCCACCCAGGAAGAGGTCTTCGAGTCCACGAAGATCGACCCCTGGTTCGTCGACCAGCTCTTCCTGATCAAGGAGATCGCCGACGAGCTGGCCGCCGCCGACAAGCTCGTCCCCGAGCTGCTGGCCGACGCCAAGCGGCACGGCTTCTCGGACGTCCAGATCGCCGAGATCCGCGGCCTGCGCGAGGACGTCGTCCGTGAGGTGCGTCACGCGCTCGGCATCCGCCCGGTCTACAAGACGGTCGACACCTGCGCCGCCGAGTTCGCCGCGAAGACGCCGTACTTCTACTCCTCCTACGACGAGGAGAGCGAGGTCGCGTCCCGCACCAAGCCCGCGGTGATCATCCTCGGCTCCGGCCCCAACCGCATCGGTCAGGGCATCGAGTTCGACTACTCCTGCGTCCACGCCTCCTTCGCCCTGAGCGACGCCGGCTACGAGACCGTGATGGTCAACTGCAACCCGGAGACGGTCTCCACCGACTACGACACCTCCGACCGCCTGTACTTCGAGCCGCTGACGCTCGAGGACGTGCTGGAGATCGTGCACGCGGAGTCCCTCGCGGGCCCGATCGCGGGTGTCATCGTCCAGCTCGGCGGCCAGACCCCGCTGGGCCTGGCGCAGGCGCTCAAGGACAACGGCGTGCCCGTCGTCGGCACCTCTCCGGAGGCCATCCACGCCGCCGAGGACCGCGGCGCGTTCGGCCGGGTGCTGGCCGAGGCCGGCCTGCCCGCCCCGAAGCACGGCACCGCCACCACCTTCGCCGAGGCCAAGGCCATCGCCGACGAGATCGGCTACCCCGTCCTCGTCCGCCCGTCCTACGTGCTAGGCGGCCGCGGTATGGAGATCGTGTACGACGAGACCCGGCTCTCCTCCTACATCGCCGAGTCCACCGAGATCAGCCCCACCCGGCCGGTCCTGGTCGACCGCTTCCTCGACGACGCCATCGAGATCGACGTCGACGCGCTCTACGACGGCACCGAGCTCTACCTCGGCGGCGTCATGGAGCACATCGAGGAGGCCGGCATCCACTCCGGCGACTCCGCCTGCGCGCTGCCCCCGATCACCCTCGGCGGCTACGACATCAAGCGGCTGCGGGCCTCCACCGAGGGCATCGCCAAGGGCGTCGGCGTACGCGGACTGATCAACATCCAGTTCGCGCTCTCCGGCGACATCCTCTACGTCCTCGAGGCCAACCCCCGCGCCTCCCGCACCGTCCCCTTCACCTCGAAGGCGACCGCGGTACCGCTCGCGAAGGCCGCCGCCCGCATCTCGCTGGGCGCGACCGTCGCGGAGCTGCGCGAGGAGGGGCTGCTGCCGAAGCACGGCGACGGCGGCACCCTGCCGCTCGACGCGCCGATCTCCGTCAAGGAGGCCGTCATGCCGTGGTCGCGCTTCCGCGACGTCCACGGGCGCGGCGTCGACACCGTCCTCGGCCCGGAGATGCGCTCCACCGGCGAGGTCATGGGCATCGACTCGGTCTTCGGCACGGCGTACGCCAAGTCGCAGGCCGGCGCCTACGGCCCGCTGCCCACCAAGGGCCGCGCCTTCATCTCGGTCGCCAACCGCGACAAGCGCACGATGATCTTCCCGGCCCGCGAGCTCGTCGCCCACGGCTTCGAGCTGATGGCCACGTCGGGTACCGCCGAGGTGCTCAAGCGCAACGGCATCAACGCCACCATCGTGCGCAAGCAGTCCGAGGGCGAAGGCCCGAACGGCGAGAAGACGATCGTCCAGCTCATCCACGACGGCGAGGTCGACCTCATCGTCAACACGCCCTACGGAACCGGCGGCCGGCTCGACGGCTACGAGATCCGGACCGCGGCCGTCGCCCGGTCCGTGCCGTGCCTCACGACGGTCCAGGCGCTCGCCGCGGCCGTCCAGGGCATCGACGCCCTCAACCACGGAGACGTCGGCGTACGTTCCCTCCAGGAACACGCGGAACGTCTGACGGCAGCGCGCGAATAGCGGCCGAAGAGGGGGACACCGGAAACGGTGTCCCCCTCTTCGCGAGACCACCGGTTCTCGAGACACCGGTCACGAGAACACCGACGCGCCGAGACAACACCGAGGACACACCCCCGATGTACAAGCTCTTCTTCCAGCTCGTCTTCAAGCGGATGGACCCCGAGCAGGCCCACTACCTGGCCTTCCGCTGGATCCGCCTCGCCGCCCGCACCCCCGTCCTGCGCACCTTCGTGGCCGCCGCGCTCGCCCCCCGCCACAAGGAGCTGCGCACCGAGGCCCTCGGACTGCGGATGCACGGCCCCTTCGGCCTCGCCGCGGGCTTCGACAAGAACGCGATCGCGATCGACGGCATGGCCATGCTCGGCTTCGACCATGTCGAGATCGGCACGGTGACCGGCGAGCCGCAGCCGGGGAACCCGAAGAAGCGCCTGTTCCGCCTTGTCGCCGACCGCGCGCTGATCAACCGCATGGGCTTCAACAACGAGGGTTCGGCCGCCGTGGCCGAGCGCCTGGCCGCCCGCGTGCCGGTCATCCGGACCACCGTCGGCGTCAACATCGGCAAGACCAAGGTCGTCCCCGAGGCCGAAGCGGCCGCCGACTACGTGAAGTCGACCGAGCGCCTGGCCGCGCACGCCGACTACCTCGTCGTCAACGTCTCCTCGCCCAACACCCCGGGACTGCGCAACCTCCAGGCCACCGAGTCGCTGCGCCCGCTGCTGACCGCCGTGCGCGAGGCGGCCGACCGGACCGTGACCACCCGCCGGGTCCCGCTGCTCGTCAAGATCGCCCCCGACCTCGCGGACGAGGACATCGACGCCGTCGCCGACCTCGCCGTCGAACTGGGTCTGGACGGCATCATCGCCACCAACACCACCATCGCCCGCGAGGGCCTGGGGCTGAAGTCCCCGGCCTCCCAGGTCAAGGAGACCGGCGGACTGTCCGGCGCGCCCCTCAAGGAGCGCTCCCTGGAGGTCCTGGGACGCCTGTACGGGCGCGTGGGCGACCGGATCACCCTGGTGGGCGTCGGCGGCATCGAGAACGCCGAGGACGCCTGGCAGCGCATCCTCGCAGGCGCCACGCTCGTGCAGGGCTACAGCGCCTTCATCTACGAGGGCCCGTTCTACGCCCGGGCGATCCACAAGGGCCTGGCCGCGCGCCTGGCCGCCTCCCCGTACGCGACCCTCGCCGACGCGGTCGGCGCGGAAACCCGGAAGGCCGCGAAATGACCCAGGAACCGTTCGGCGCCCGTCTGCGCCATGCCATGGACACCCGTGGGCCGCTCTGCGTCGGCATCGACCCGCACGCGTCCCTGCTGAGCTCCTGGGGGCTGGGTGACGACATCGCGGGCCTGGAGCGCTTCACCCGTACGGTCGTCGAGGCACTGGCGGACCGGGTCGCGGTGCTCAAGCCGCAGTCCGCGTTCTTCGAGAGGTTCGGCTCGCGCGGCGTCGCCGTGCTGGAGAAGGCCGTCGAGGAGGCCAGGGCGGCGGGCGCGCTGGTCCTGATGGACGCGAAGCGCGGCGACATCGGTTCCACCATGGGCGCCTACGCCGCGACCTACCTGGACAAGGACTCGCCGCTGTTCTCGGACGCGGTCACCGTCTCGCCGTACCTCGGCTTCGGCTCGCTGCGGCCGGCGCTCGACGCCGCGGCGGTCTCCGGCTCCGGCGTCTTCGTGCTGGCCCTCACCTCCAACCCGGAGGGCGCCGAGGTGCAGCGCGCCACCGCGGCCGACGGCCGTTCGCTGGCCCAGGTGATGCTCGACCACATGGCCGCCGAGAACGCGGGGGTCACCCCGCTCGGCTCGGTCGGCGCGGTGGTCGGGGCGACGCTCGGCGACGCGGGTGCGAACCTCGCGATCAACGGCCCGCTGCTCGCGCCCGGCATCGGCGCCCAGGGCGCCACGCCCGCGGATCTTCCCGGTGTCTTCGGCGACGCGGTCGGCAATGTGGTGCCCAGCGTCAGCCGGGGCGTGCTGCGCCACGGTCCGGACGCGTCAGGGCTGCGCGAAGCCGCCGAACGGTTCGCGGACGAGGTCCGCGCGGCCGTCTCGGACGGCTGACACTGTCACGTAACAGGCTGTTGACGGAATCCTGACCAAAAAACTCAGGTGTTATGCCAGGAATGTCCTGGTCGGCTAAGGCTGACCAGGACTTTTCGTCTGTTCTCGCTGACTCCGGCGGCCTTGGCCGCTAGTCTCCGTCGAGAGCCAACGAGCACAGGTTGTTCGCGGCTCACCAGGTGAGGGGCGATCCCGTTGCCTCACCGGTCCGTATCCGACAGATCGACATCCGAGGTGACGTAGGCGTGGCTCTTCCGCCCCTTACCCCTGAACAGCGCGCAGCCGCGCTCGAAAAGGCCGCCGCGGCTCGCCGGGAGCGGGCCGAGGTCAAGAATCGACTCAAGCACTCCGGCGCCTCCCTCCATGAGGTCATCAAGTCGGGACAGGAGAACGACGTCATCGGCAAGATGAAGGTCTCCGCCCTGCTGGAGTCCCTGCCCGGCGTGGGCAAGGTCCGCGCCAAGCAGATCATGGAGCGGCTCGGCATCTCCGAGAGCCGCCGGGTCCGGGGTCTCGGCTCCAACCAGATCGCATCCCTGGAGCGTGAGTTCGGCGGCAGCGCCGCCTGACGTTCTCAGGCACTCCTGAGAACCTGGATAATCGCTCCATGGTTGCAACATCCCGGGGGACGTCCCCCGTACCCCCGGACGTACGTCCGCGGCTGACCGTGCTCTCCGGCCCCTCGGGGGTCGGCAAGAGCACGGTCGTCGCGCATATGCGCAAGGTTCACCCCGAGGTCTGGCTCTCGGTGTCGGCGACGACCCGCAAGCCGCGCCCCGGCGAACGCAACGGCGTTCACTACTTCTTCGTGGACAACGAGGAGTTCGACAAGCTGATCGCCAACGGTGAGCTGCTGGAGTGGGCCGAGTTCGCCGGCAACCGCTACGGCACGCCGCGCCGCGCCGTGCAGGAGCGGCTGGAGAACGGTGAGCCGGTGCTGCTGGAGATCGACCTCCAGGGTGCCCGGCTGGTCCGGCAGTCCATGGCGGACGCCCAGCTGGTCTTCCTCGCCCCGCCGAGCTGGGACGAGCTGGTGCGCCGGCTCACCGGGCGCGGCACCGAGGCGCCCGAGGTCATCGAGCGCCGTCTCGCCGCGGCGAAGGTCGAACTGGCCTCCGAATCCGAGTTCGATACGACGCTCGTCAACACCTCCGTCGAGGATGTGGCGCGTGAGCTGCTAGCCTTGATGCTGGAGGCTTCCGGCCACCGTGCCGGCGGCGAATGAGCACCATGACCGCACCGACACGGGGGCACCGGCCACAAAGCCCCTGACTGTCAAAGATTTCTTTGATCTTCACCCCCTTCGGAAGGCAGAGAGTGTCCTCTTCCATCACCACGCCCGAGGGCATCATCAACCCGCCGATTGATGAGCTCCTCGAAGCAACCGACTCGAAGTACAGCCTCGTGATCTACGCCGCCAAGCGCGCGCGTCAGATCAACGCGTACTACTCGCAGCTCGGTGAGGGACTCCTCGAGTACGTCGGTCCGCTCGTCGACACCCACGTCCACGAGAAGCCGCTCTCGATCGCGCTCCGCGAGATCAACGCGGGCCTGCTCACCTCCGAGGCCATCGAGGGCCCCGCGCAGTAAGCAGGAGAACGCACCTTCATCACAGGCCCGGCGGTCATGACCGCCGGGCCTGTGATGTGTCCCGGGGCGACGGGCCCGTGCCCACGACGGTGAGGCAGCATGGGGGGCGTACGGAGCGCGTACGTATCCGAGTGCGGGGAGACGCAGTGGACAAGCCGAAGGTCGTTCTGGGGGTCAGCGGGGGCATCGCCGCGTACAAGGCGTGCGAGCTGCTGCGCCGGCTGACCGAGTCCGGACATGACGTACGGGTCGTCCCGACCGAGTCGTCGCTGCACTTCGTGGGCGCCGCCACCTGGTCGGCGCTCTCCGGCCATCCGGTCTCCACCGAGGTCTGGAACGACGTCCACGAGGTCCCGCACGTGCGGATCGGACAGCACGCCGACCTCGTCGTCGTCGCCCCCGCCACCGCCGACATGCTCGCCAGGGCGGCCCACGGCCTGGCCGACGACCTGCTCACCAACACCCTGCTGACCGCGCGCTGTCCGGTCGTCTTCGCGCCCGCCATGCACACCGAGATGTGGGAACACCCGGCCACCCAGGAGAACGTCGCCACCCTGCGCCGCAGGGGCGCCGTCGTCATCGAGCCGGCCGTCGGGCGTCTCACCGGCGTCGACACCGGCAAGGGCAGGCTGCCGGATCCGGGGGAGATCTTCGAGGTCTGCCGCCGAGTCCTGGCCCGCGGCCCCGTCGCCCCCGACCTCGCCGGACGGCACGTGGTGATCAGCGCGGGCGGCACCCGTGAACCGCTCGACCCGGTCCGCTACCTCGGCAACCGTTCCTCCGGCAAGCAGGGGTACGCGCTCGCCCGCACCGCCGTCGCCCGCGGCGCCCGGGTCACACTCGTCGAGGCCAACACCGGTCTGCCCGATCCGTCCGGCGCCGACATCGTCCGTGTGGGCACCGCGGTGCAGCTGCGCGAAGCCGTACTGAAGGCGGCGGCGGACGCCGACGTCGTGGTGATGGCGGCGGCGGTCGCCGACTTCCGCCCGGCTCAGTACGTGACGGGGAAGATCAAGAAGAAGGACGGCCAGGAGCCCGCCCCCCTCGCCCTCGTCCGCAATCCCGACATCCTCGCCGAGGTGGCAGCCCACCGCGCCGCACCGGGACAGGTCGTCGTCGGATTCGCCGCCGAGACCGACAACGTCCTCGCCAACGGCCGGGAGAAGCTGCGCCGCAAGGGCTGCGACCTGCTGGTGGTCAACGAGGTGGGGGAGCGCAAGACCTTCGGCTCGGAGGAGAACGAGGCGGTGGTTCTCGCGGCCGACGGGAGCGAGACCCCGGTGCCCCACGGCCCCAAGGAAGCGCTCGCCGACACGGTCTGGGACCTCGTGTCGGCGCGTCTCGGGTGAATTTCCCGTGTCGCCGCCCCGATGGCCGATCCCTTGCAATACGGGCATGAACGGCCCTCTCGGGCGGCCCCCGGAGGGCGCCGGGCGGCGGTGCTGCATGTCACAGATCTCCCAAAGGGCGAGACATGTTGTCCGACAGCCGGAGCCGACCGATAAACTGGTCGAGGTTCGTACCGGGCGCAGCTCCCGGGCCGACCGCCAATGATCAGCCAGCAGCCGCTGCAACCCCAGGGAGCGATGTGTCCCGCCGTCTCTTCACCTCGGAGTCAGTCACCGAGGGTCACCCCGACAAGATCGCTGACCAGATCAGCGACACCATTCTCGATGCACTTCTGCGCGAGGACCCGACGTCGCGCGTCGCCGTCGAGACCTTGATCACCACCGGTCTGGTGCATGTTGCGGGTGAGGTCACGACCAAGGCCTACGCCGACATCCCGACACTGGTCCGTAACCGGATCCTGGAGATCGGCTACGACTCCTCGAAGAAGGGCTTCGACGGCGCCTCCTGCGGTGTCTCGGTGTCCATCGGCGCACAGTCGCCCGACATCGCACAGGGCGTCGACACCGCGTACGAGAAGCGCGTCGAAGGCGACGAGGACGAGCTCGACAAGCAGGGCGCCGGCGACCAGGGCCTCATGTTCGGCTACGCCTGCGACGAGACGCCCGAGCTCATGCCGCTGCCGATCCACGTCGCACACCGGCTCTCGCGCCGGCTGTCCGAGGTCCGCAAGAACGGGACGATCCCGTACCTGCGCCCCGACGGCAAGACCCAGGTCACCATCGAGTACGACGGCGACAAGGCCGTCCGTCTCGACACCGTCGTCGTCTCCTCGCAGCACGCGAGCGACATCGACCTCGACTCGCTGCTCGCTCCCGACATCCGCGAGTTCGTCGTCGAGCACGTGTTGAACCAGCTCATCGAGGACGGCATCAAGCTCGACACCGACGGCTACCGCCTGCTGGTCAACCCGACCGGTCGTTTCGAGATCGGCGGCCCGATGGGCGACGCCGGCCTGACCGGTCGCAAGATCATCATCGACACGTACGGCGGCATGGCCCGTCACGGCGGCGGTGCCTTCTCGGGCAAGGACCCGTCGAAGGTGGACCGCTCGGCCGCGTACGCGATGCGCTGGGTCGCCAAGAACGTCGTCGCGGCGGGCCTCGCCGCCCGGTGCGAGGTGCAGGTCGCGTACGCGATCGGCAAGGCCGAGCCGGTCGGCCTCTTCGTCGAGACCTTCGGCACCGCCGCGGTCGAGACCGAGAAGATCGAGCACGCCATCGGTGAGGTCTTCGACCTCCGCCCGGCCGCGATCATCCGTGATCTCGACCTGCTGCGCCCGATCTACGCCCAGACCGCTGCGTACGGCCACTTCGGCCGCGAGCTTCCCGACTTCACGTGGGAGCGCACCGATCGCGTGGACGCGCTGCGCAAGGCCGCGGGCCTGTAGGCCTGCCGGCCGCCCTCTTGGGGGCGTCGTACGTACGCCGGAGCCCGGATGCCTTCACGGTGTCCGGGCTCCGGCGCGTCTGTGTCCGGGCGGGCCGGAGCGTCCGGACTGCCCGGACAGGACCGGCCGTGCGGCGGCCCCGGGTGATCGGCGGCCTCGGCTGTCAGTGGCGTCTGGTAGGAATTTGGCTGTGAGCAGCGACGACAAGCGGTCCGACGAGCCCGATGCCGGGGAACCGGAGCAGCTTGCGCTGATCCGGGAGACCGTGCGCCGGGCCAAGGTGCCGCGCGCCAAACCGCGGACCTGGCGCGGGGCCGCGCTCGCCAAGGAGCTTCCCGTCGCCCGCGTGCTGGTCAACAAGGGCGTACTCCACCTCGACCAGTACTTCGACTACGCCGTGCCCGAGGAGCTCGACGCCGAGGCGCAGCCCGGCGTGCGGGTGCGGGTGCGATTCGGGGCCGGGGGACGCAACGTCCGGGGAGGGCGCCGCGAGGGCGGCGGGCTCATCGACGGATTCCTGGTCGAGCGGCTGGCCGAGTCCGACTACAGCGGGGCGCTGGCCGCGCTCGCCTCCGTCGTATCGCCCGAACCTGTCCTCGGTCCGGAGCTGCTCTCACTCGCGCGCGCCGTCGCCGACAGGTACGCGGGCAGCCTCGCCGATGTCCTTCAGCTCGCGGTGCCGCCGAGGAACGCCCGGGCGGAGGCCAAACCGTCGCCGGAGCCGCTGCCGCCACCCCCGCCGCCGTCACCCGGCACCTGGGAGCGGTACGCGCAGGGCCCCGCCTTCCTGTCCGCGCTGGCCGACGGGGGAGCGCCGCGGGCGGTGTGGACCGCGCTGCCGGGACCCCACTGGCCCCAGGAGATCGCCGCCGCCGTCGCCGCGACCCTCGCTTCGGGACGCGGCGCGCTGGTCGTCGTCCCCGACGGGCGGACCGCGGGGCGCGTCGACGCCGCCCTGACCGGACTGCTCGGCGAGGGCCGCCACGCAACTCTGACGGCCGGTTCGGGGCCCGAGAAACGGTACCGGGAGTGGCTCGCCGTGAGCCGCGGAGCCGTCCGGGCGGTCGTCGGGACCCGGGCCGCGATGTTCGCCCCCGTCGCCGACCTCGGCCTGGTCGCGATCTGGGACGACGGGGACTCCAGCCACAGCGACGACAACGCCCCCTTCCCGCACGTCCGCGAGGTCCTGGAGCTGCGGGCCGCGCACGGCCGGTGCGCCTTCCTGCTCGGCGGGACGAGCTGCACCGTGGAGGCCGCGCAGCTGGTCGAGAGCGGCTGGGCGCTGCCGCTGCGCGCGGACCGGGAACAGCTGCGGATCGCGGCGCCCCTGGTCCGCACCGTCGGCGACGGCGAACTCGCGCGGGACGGCGCCGCCCGGACCGCCCGGCTGCCGAGCCTCGCCTGGCAGACCGTGCGCGACGGGCTCCGCACGGGACCGGTGCTGGTGCAGGTGCCGCGCCGTGGCTACGCCCCGCGGCTGGCCTGTGAGCGCTGCCGGGAGCCCGCGCGGTGCCGGCACTGTGCCGGGCCGCTGGAGGCGCCCGACCAGCAGGACCTGAACTGCGCATGGTGCGGGAAGGCCGAGACCTCCTGGCACTGCGTCGCCTGCGGCTCCCGCCGGCTGCGCGCACAGATCGTCGGTGCCCGCCGGACCGCGGAGGAGCTCGGCCGGGCCTTCCCCGCCGTGCCGGTACGCACCTCGGGCCGTGACCACATCCTGGACTCGGTGCCGGACCAGCCCGCGCTGGTGGTCAGCACCCCGGGCGCCGAGCCGGTCGCCGACGGCGGGTACGCGGCGGCGTTGCTGCTGGACGGCTGGGCGATGGTCGGCCGCCCCGACCTGCGGGCCGGTGAGGAGGCGCTCCGCCGGTGGACGGCCGCCGCCGCGCTGGTACGGGGGCAGCCGGAGGGCGGAACGGTGGTGATCGTCGCCGAGCCGACGCTGCGGCCCGTGCAGGCCCTGGTGCGCTGGGACCCGGTCGGCCACGCCCGGCGTGAACTCGCGGAGCGGGCCGAGCTGGGCTTTCCGCCGGTGTCCCGGATGGCGTCGGTGACCGGGACACCGGAGGCGCTCGCCGGGTTCCTGGCGGCCGCGGAGCTGCCGCCTGACGCCCAGGTGCTCGGTCCGGTGCCGGTGGCGGGCAGCGAGCCCGGACGGCCCCGCCGCTCCTCCGACGCCCCTGTGGGCGAGACCTGGGAGCGGGCCCTGGTCAGGGTGCCACCGGGCAGCGGGGCGGCGCTGGCGGCCGCACTGAAGGGGGCACAGGCCGCGCGGATGTCCCGGGGCGGTGCGGGCGGTGCGGGCGGTGCGGTGCGGATCCGGGTGGACCCGCCTGACATCGGGTGACGGCGTTGGTGCGCCGGTCCCTTGGCCGGGGGTTCCGTCCTCAATCGCCGGACGGGCTTGGTGGTCCGGGTGCTCCGCGTTGTGGCTGCGCTGTGGCTCCGGTGGGTGGGGGTCCGGTGCCCCTCCGGGGCGTCTCCTCAAACGACGAACGTTCCGCGGGTACGTGATGGACCCGGGTATCTGTTCGTCGTCCTGCGGGGACTCCCCTGCACGGCCCCGGACCCGGCCGTCCTGCGTCTGTAACAGTCATCAGAGCCGGTGTGCAGACGCACGTGAGAGTGGGTGGGGGCGTGCAGGGGGGTCCACGCAGGAAATGGCGTACGACCCGGGTCCCTCACGGACCCGGGTGAACACGCCATTTTTGAGGAGACACCCCGGAGGGACCCCACCCCCACCCACGGTGGTGACGCACCCCGCGGGGGACCCGCACCCAAGCCCGTCCGGCGATTGAGGACGGAACCCCGCACCGAGGACCCCGCACCAAGGAACCCCGCCCACCTGCGCCGGGTCCGGTGTCAGCCGTTGCGCGGTCCGGGGAAGGCGCCCGGGCGCAGCTCCTCGCGCAGCGGCGGACGCTCCGCCGACGGCTGCGGCGGCATCGTGCGCGCGGCCGGGACGGTGGGCAGGGCGGGAGCGGGGGACCCGGGCACCACCGGCACCGGACGCTGTGCCACGACCTCGGCCGCACCCTCGGCCGGCACCGGCTGAGCAGTGGCGCGCCGTGCGCCGTATCTGCGGTGTACTGCCTGCTTGGTGACTCCGAGCGCGGAGCCCACCGCGTCCCAGGAGAAGCCCAGCGAACGGTCGAAGTCCACTGCCGCCGTGACCAGGGTCTCGACGCTGTCCCGCAGTTCCTGGGCCAGCCTGACGGTGGGGGCCGGGGCCCTGCCGTAGACGACGAAGCCCGCGGAGGGGCCGGAGCGGCGCGGACGGTAGACGTTGCCCAGCTGCGCGGTGAGTGTGCGCAGTGCGTCCACCTGCCGCCGGACCCGTTCGATGTCCCGCACCAGGAGATGCAGGCTGGCCCGCGCTTGGGCGTCGTGGGTTGCGTGGTCGGCCATGAAGAAGCCTCTCGAACCGGCGTTGAAAGGGATCGGGCCGCACCAGGGCGGCTCGCTTCGGTCAATCTCTTTTGACCAACGCCTCACCGGGGGATCTGGTCACGCTCCGGGGGCGTATACGCATACGCGAGGGGCGCGCAACCGTGCGTACGCCCCCCGGCGCCCTCCCGGCCTCCGGGCCCATAGACTTGTGCGTTGCTCGTCACCGTAACGTTTCGGCCTGAGAGGCAGTCAGCCACCCATGAAGCTCGTCTTCGCAGGCACCCCCGAGGTAGCCGTACCCGCACTGGACGCACTGATCGCCTCCGATCGCCATGAGGTGGCCGCCGTCGTCACCAGGCCCGACGCACCCGCGGGGCGCGGTCGCCGACTGGTGGCCAGTCCCGTCGCCGAGCGCGCCGAGGAGGCCGGTATCGAGGTGCTCAAGCCGGCCAGGCCGCGGGACGAGGACTTCCTGGCGCGGCTCCGGGAGATCGCGCCCGACTGCTGCCCCGTCGTCGCCTACGGTGCGCTGCTGCCCAAGACCGCACTCGACATCCCGGCCCGCGGCTGGGTCAACCTCCACTTCTCGCTGCTGCCCGCCTGGCGTGGCGCCGCGCCCGTCCAGCACGCCGTCATGGCGGGCGACGAGGTGACGGGGGCCTCGACCTTCCTCATCGAGGAGGGGCTCGACTCCGGGCCGGTCTACGGCGTCCTCACCGAAGAGGTGCGGCCCACCGACACCAGCGGCGATCTGCTGACCCGGCTGGCGTTCGCGGGCTCCGGGCTGCTCGCCGCGACGATGGACGGCATCGAGGACGGCACCCTGCACGCCGTGCCGCAGCCCGCCGATGGCATCACCCTCGCACCGAAGATCACCGTCGAGGACGCCCAGGTCCAGTGGTCGGAGCCCGCCCTGCGCGTCGACCGGGTGGTCCGGGGCTGCACTCCGGCCCCCGGAGCCTGGACCCTCTTCCGCGGGGAGCGCCTCAAGCTGATCCAGGCGGTGCCCGTCGTGGACCGGGCCGATCTGGCGCCCGGCGAGCTGTCAGCGGCCAAGAACAACGTGTACGTGGGCACCGGATCGCATGCGATCGAGCTGCTCTGGGTCCAGCCGCAGGGCAAGAAGCCGATGCGCGCCGCGGACTGGGCGCGCGGGGTGCGCATCGTCCCGGGCGAGCTCGTGGGGATCTGAGGTCTCTCGCGGACCGGCGGGCCGGGACGGGGACGTAGGCTGGGAGGGTTCGCCCTCTCACCATCAGCGGAGCACCTTTCACAGTGAACGACCAGCCGCGTCGCCGTCCCGCCAAGCCGCACCGCCGCCCGCAGAAGGACCCGGTCCGGTTCCTCGCCTTCGAGGCCCTCAGGGCCGTCGACGAACGCGACGCGTACGCCAACCTGGTTCTGCCCCCGCTGCTGAAGAAGGCCCGGGCCAAGGGCGACTTCGACAACCGGGACGCGGCGCTGGCGACCGAGCTGGTCTACGGGACGCTGCGCCGCCAGGGCACGTACGACGCGATCGTCGCCGCCTGTATCGACCGGCCGCTGGTCGAGGTCGACCCGCCGGTGCTCGACGTACTGAACATGGGCGTGCACCAGCTGCTCGGCACCCGCATCCCGACCCACGCCGCGGTCTCCGCGAGCGTGGAGCTGGCCCGGGTGGTGCTCGGCGAGGGGCGCGCCAAGTTCGTCAACGCCGTTCTGCGCAAGGTGTCGGCGGACGACCTCGACGGCTGGGTGGCGCGGGTCGCCCCCTCGTACGAGGACGACGCCGAGGACCACCTGGCGGTCGTGCACTCGCATCCCCGGTGGGTCGTCTCGGCGCTCTGGGACGCGCTGGGCGGCGGCCGCGCGGGCATCGAGGACCTCCTCGAAGCCGACAACGAGCGGCCCGAGGTGACTCTGGTCGCCCGCCCCGGACGCTCCACCACCGATGAACTGCTGGACGCCCTCGGTGAGGAGAACGGCCTCCCGGGCCGCTGGTCCCCGTACGCCGTGCGGATGGCCGAGGGCGGCGAGCCCGGCGCCCTGAGCGCCGTGCAGGACGGCCGGGCCGGTGTCCAGGACGAGGGCAGCCAGCTCGTCGCCGCCGCCCTCGCCAACGCTCCGCTGGAGGGCCGCGACACCCGCTGGCTCGACGGCTGCGCCGGCCCCGGCGGCAAGGCCGCACTGCTGGCGGCCCTCGCCGCCGGCCGCGGCGCCGCACTGCTGGCCGCCGAGAAGCAGCCCCACCGGGCCCGCCTCGTCGAACGCTCGCTGGCCGGCAACCCCGGCCCGTACCAGGTGATCACCGCCGACGGCACCCGTCCGCCGTGGCTGCCCGACACCTTCGACCGGATCCTGATGGACGTCCCGTGCTCGGGCCTCGGCGCTCTGCGCCGCCGTCCGGAGGCCCGTTGGCGCCGTCGCAAGGAGGACCTGGAGAGCTTCGCCCCCCTCCAGCGCGGACTGCTGCGCGAGGCGCTGAAGGCCGTACGGATCGGCGGCGTCGTCGGATACGCGACGTGCTCGCCGCACCTCGCGGAGACCCGGGTGGTCGTCGAGGACGTCCTCAAGGGCCGCGGCGGCGCACCCGTCGAGGCCGAGTGGGTGGACGCCCGCCCGCTGATGCCCGGAGTGCCCGCCCTGGGCGACGGACCGGACGTCCAGCTCTGGCCGCACCTGCACGGCACCGACGCGATGTACCTGGCCCTGCTGCGGCGAACCGCCTGATCGCCCCGGGAGGGCCCCGGCAGAGTTCGGGGAGAGTTCCGGGAGGCCGGGGCAGGGGCGAAAAGGCCGGGAATGTGCGAACTGTAATGTTCCCGTGAGGCTTTGGAGCGCACCGAAGCGGGGAAGTGCCGCAGAACATGGCAGGCTTGGCCCCATGGCCCAGATCAACCCCAGTATTCTCTCCGCCGACTTCGCACGTCTCGCCGAGGAGGCGCAGGCTGTGGACGGCGCCGACTGGCTCCATGTCGATGTCATGGACAACCACTTCGTGCCCAATCTGACGCTCGGCATCCCGATCGTGGAATCGCTCAGCAGGGCCACCAGCACGCCGCTGGACTGCCATCTGATGATCGAGGACGCGGACCGCTGGGCCCCGCAGTACGTCGAGGCGGGGGCGGGCTCCGTCACCTTCCACGCGGAGGCCGCCGCGGCCCCCGTCCGGCTCGCGCGGGAGATCCGGGCCAAGGGCGCCCGCGCGTCCATGGCGCTCAAGCCGGCGACGCCCATCGAGCCGTACGAGGACCTGCTCCCCGAGCTGGACATGCTGTTGATCATGACGGTGGAGCCCGGCTTCGGGGGCCAGGCCTTCCTCGACATCATGCTGCCGAAGATCCGACGCACCCGTGAGCTGATCTCCAAGCACGGACTCGAGCTGTGGCTCCAGGTCGACGGGGGCGTCTCCGAGTCCACGATCGAGCGGTGCGCGGAGGCGGGGGCCGACGTCTTCGTCGCGGGTTCCGCCGTGTACGGCGCCAAGGACCCGGCCGAAGCCGTCCGTGCCCTGCGCGCCAAGGCCGACGGGGCCATCGCCTCGGCGGGGTGGGCGTGCGGCCACTGACGCCGGTGACGGCGCAGACACCCGCTCCGGCCCCCGATTGCAGGGCGGCCAGGCCAAGTGCAGATGAACGCGGTCCGACGGGACCGATCAAGGATCGCCGTATCTGACAGGATGAACGGCGTATCGAGAGCGTGAACAGCAGTGAGGAGAACGCGGTGTCTGCAATGTCGGCGGGCCGGTCCGCCCTGCGGATGGGGCCCGCGGAGCTGGTGCAGGCGGCGGCCATGGCCCGCCGCTTCTACCTCGAGGGCAAATCCAAGATCCAGATCGCCGAGGAATTCGGCGTCAGCCGCTTCAAAGTGGCCCGGGTCCTGGAGACGGCCCTGGAACGTGACCTCGTACGGATCGAGATCCGGGTCCCCGCCGAGCTGGACGCCGAGCGCTCCGACGCGCTCCGCGCCCGCTACGGGCTTCGCCACGCGGTCGTGGTCGAGTCCCCGGCGGAGGAGCAGGACGACGCAGCCGACCCGGAGAACCTGGGCGAGGTCGCGGCAGACCTGCTCGGTGAACTGGTGAACGAGGGCGATGTGCTCGGCCTCGCCTGGGGGCGGTCCACCATTCACATGGCGGCGGCCCTGGACCGGCTGCCGCCCTGCACGGTCGTGCAGCTCACCGGGGTGTACGACGCGGGAACGGCCGAGCGCGGCTCGGTCGAAGCCGTCCGGCGGGCCGCGCAGGTTTCCGGTGGTGAGGCCCACCCGATCTATGCGCCGATGCTGCTCCCCGACCCGGCGACGGCCGCCGCGCTGCGCCACCAGACGGGCATCGCGCGCGCCTTCGAGTACTTCGACAAGGTGACCGTCGCCGCCGTCTCCATCGGCTCCTGGGAGCCCGGGATCTCCACCGTCCACGACATGCTCTCCGACGAGGAGCGTGAGCACTACGCCTCGCTCGGCGTCGCCGCCGAGATGTCGGCCCACCTCTTCGACGCGGACGGACGGCGGGTCGGCCGCGACCTCGGCGAGCGCTGCATCACCGTCGAGGCGGACCGGCTGCGCCGGATCGCCGAGGTGGTGGCGATCGCCGGAGGCCAGCGCAAGGCCGCGGCGATCGGAGCGGTGCTGCGGTCCGGTCTCGTCACCAGCCTGGTGACCGACACCGCTGCAGCCGACTACCTGCTGACGGACTCGGCCGCGCCGCGCAGGCCCGCACTGGAGCGGGCCGACCCGGACGGGGACTGACCCGGAACACGGCGGAAGGGGGCGGGCGGTGATGACACCGCCCGCCCCTTCCGCCGTGTTCGCCCCTGTCAGTCCTGCCCGACGCCCAGGACGGTCGCCTCCAGATACTGTGCGGGCTCCTTGTACTGGCTGACGTCGGCCGGGTTGTAGCGCGGCGTCTGCCGGGACCAGTCGAGGTTCCCGCGCATCCAGCTCCGCATCCCGTCCAGATACGGCTGCAGCATCCAGGCGAGCTGCGGGTACGCGGTCAGCAGCTCGGTCTCCGCGGTCAGGAAGCGCTCGGTCTCGGTGGCGATCTCCGCGCAGACGTGTTCCAGTGCCTGCTGCTTGCCGTAGCCGCGGTGATGCCGGACGAGATGGACGAGGTTGTGGATCTCGCCGAGCACCTGTTCCTTCTCGTACGAGTAGACGTCGTTGGCCCAGCACACGACGTTGCACGAGGCTTCGAGCGCGATGATGAAGCGCGGGTCGTTGTGGATCGACTCGGGTGCCTCGATGCCGGCCACGATCTCTATCAGATCCATGCAGACGTGTATCGCGCCCGTGTGGCGGCGCTTCTCGATGTACGTCGCCTCGGACGGGACCACGCCGTCCGCGCGGTTCCCGGCCTCCCAGGTGGTGGCCGTCGTGAGGTAGGTGATCAGGTGCCAGGCGAAGCGCCGCCGCCAGTGCGCCGCCGCGGCCGGCGTCGTGCGTTGCCACAGGTCGGTGAGGGCGACGACCGCGGCCGGCAGCCGTTCGTCGGCCAGGGTGCCCGTGCCGGAGCCCTCGACCACGGACTGCATCAGCGCGACGACGTCCCGTACGCGGTCCGGGCTGCGGCCCAGGTGTCCGTCGTCCAGTTGGTCGTCGACGAGAAACAGCCAGACGAACCAGTCGGCGACGAGGTCCAGATTCTTGCTGTCGGCAGCCGGGTAGACCATGCCGACGAAGGCTCCGAAGTCCGCCTGCTCGAAGCGGTCCCTGGCTGAATCACGGTGCACCAGGCCGGTGTTGCGGGTCCAGCTGTCGAGATGGTCCCGTACGTGCGCGACGTGCGGGTTCGTCCGCCGGGGGAACGGGCAGTAGATGTCCGGAAGTTCGCTCTCCACGGGTGAGTCGTCATCCTCTCCGGTCGTACGTGTGGCGGGAGTTGTGACGACTCCGCCCGATGCTCCGGGGTGTTGGGTGACCCGCGGGACCTGCGCGTTTGAAGCTACCTGACCCCCAGTCACCAGGTCCAGGGATGATGATCACGAATGATTCGCAGGCCCCTCGGGTAGGGTCTGTGCGCAAGGCAGGTTCCACTTGCCCGGGACTCCCGATCCTGTTCCTTGGAGGAACATACGAAGGCGGGAGTCGTTTGCTGTGTCTTCGTGGAAGCGACCTGCGTCATTTCGTATGAAAAAATGAGTGTTATGCGTTTTCTTGAGCCCGGCACCGGTCGATACACAGAGTCCCCTTCGGTCCCGTACGACCTCACGTACGACGATGTCTTCATGGTTCCGGGCAGGTCGGCGGTCGGATCCCGCCAAGGTGTCGACCTGTCCTCGCCCGACGGCACCGGCACCACGATCCCGCTCGTCGTCGCGAACATGACGGCCATCGCGGGCCGCCGGATGGCCGAAACCATCGCCCGTCGCGGTGGGCTCGTCGTCATCCCGCAGGACATCCCGATCGAGGTCGTCACCGAGGTCATCAGCTGGGTGAAAACGCGCCACCTCGTGCTCGACACCCCTATCGTGCTGGCCCCCGGCCAGACGGTTGCCGATGCCCTGTCGCTGCTGCCCAAGCGCGCCCATGGCGCCGGGGTCGTCGTCGACGGCGAGCGGCGTCCCGTCGGCGTGGTCACCGACCACGACCTGACCGGGGTCGACCGCTTCACCCAGCTCTCCGAGGTCATGTCGAAGGACCTGGTGCTGCTGGACGCGGACATCGACCCGCGCGACGCCTTCAACAAGCTCGACGGCGCCAACCGCAAGCTCGCCCCCGCGGTGGACGCGGACGGCCGGCTCGTCGGCATCCTCACCCGTAAGGCCGCACTGCGCGCCACTCTTTACACGCCGGCCACCGACGCGGCGGGCAGGCTGCGGATCGCGGCCGCCGTCGGCATCAACGGCGACGTGGCCGGCAAGGCCAAGCAGCTCCTCGACGCCGGCGCCGACACCCTCGTCGTCGACACCGCGCACGGTCACCAGGAGTCCATGATCAGTGCGGTGCGCGCCGTCCGGGCGCTGGACCCGCAGGTGCCGATCGTCGCCGGCAACATTGTCGCCGCCGAGGGCGTGCGCGACCTCATCGAAGCCGGCGCCGACATCATCAAGGTCGGCGTCGGACCCGGCGCCATGTGCACCACCCGGATGATGACCGGCGTGGGACGGCCCCAGTTCTCCGCCGTCCTGGAGTGCGCCGCGGAGGCGAAGAAGTACGGCAAGCACGTCTGGGCCGACGGCGGCGTCCGTCACCCGCGCGATGTGGCCATGGCGCTCGCGGCCGGCGCCTCCAACGTGATGATCGGCTCCTGGTTCGCCGGGACGTACGAGTCGCCCGGTGACCTCCAGCAGTCCGCCGACGGCCGCTTCTACAAGGAGTCCTTCGGCATGGCGTCCGCGCGCGCCGTGAAGAACCGCACGTCCGACGAGTCGGCGTACGACCGGGCCCGCAAGGCGCTCTTCGAGGAGGGCATCTCCACCTCGCGGATGTTCCTGGACCCGTCCCGTCCCGGCGTCGAGGACCTGGTCGACTCGATCATCGCGGGCGTCCGCTCCTCCTGCACCTACGCCGGTGCGGGCTCCCTCGAGGAGTTCGCCGAGAAGGCGGTCGTCGGTGTGCAGAGCGCCGCCGGTTACGCGGAGGGCAAGCCGCTGCACGCCAGCTGGAGCTGACCGACGCACCCCGCACCACCCGTGCCCCTTCCGGCTGTTCACGCCGGGAGGGGCACCAGTGTTTTCCGGGCACCCGCCGGGGCGGTACATGGCCGAAAACGGTGGTCGGGCGGGGCTGAGATGCGTACCAACTCTGTTGAAAAATAAGTAATATGAATCTCAATCAGCTGCCCGCCACTCTGCGGTAAGGGATCTCATGTCCTTCTTCACCGACCTGGCCCATCAGTACATCGACGGAGAGTGGAGGCCGGGCAAGGGGTCCTGGGACATCATCGACTTCAACCCGTTCGACGGGGAGAAGCTCGCCTCCATCACGGTCGCCACGGCCGATGAGGTGGACGAGGCCTACCGCGCGGCCGAGACCGCTCAGCGGGCATGGGCGGACACCAATCCGTACGTCCGGCGAGCGGTGCTGGAGAAGGCCCTGCGGGTCGTCGAGGAGCGCGAGGGCGAGATCGGTGACGCGATCGTCGCCGAGCTCGGCGGCACCCGTCTGAAGGCGGCCTTCGAGCTGCACCTGGCCAAGGAGTTCCTCCGCGAGGCGATCCAGCTCGCGCTGCGCTCCACCGGACAGATCCTCCCCTCGCCGACGCCGGGCAAGGAGAACCGGGTCTACCGGGTGCCGGTCGGCGTGGTCGGGGTCATCAGCCCCTTCAACTTCCCCTTCCTGCTGTCCCTGAAGTCCGTGGCCCCGGCCCTGGCGCTGGGCAACGCCGTGGTGCTCAAGCCGCACCAGAACACCCCGGTCTGCGGTGGGACCCTGGTGGCCAAGGTGTTCGAGGACGCCGGGCTGCCGGCCGGGCTGCTGAACGTCGTCGTCACCGACATCGCGGAGATCGGTGACGCGCTGCTGGAGCACCCCGTCCCGCGGGTCATCTCCTTCACCGGCTCCGACAAGGTCGGGCGGCACGTCGCGACGGTGTGCGCGGCGAACCTCAAGCGTTCCGTGCTCGAACTCGGCGGCAACAGCGCGCTGATCGTGCTCGACGACGCGGATGTGGACTACGCCGTCGACGCCGCGGTCTTCAGCCGGTACGTGCACCAGGGCCAGGTCTGCATGGCCGCCAACCGGATCCTCGTCGACCGGGCGGTGGAGGAGGAGTTCACCGAGAAGTTCGTCGCGAAGGTCGCCTCCCTGCGCGTCGGCGACCCGGCCGACCCGGCGACGCAGATCGGCCCGCTGATCAACTCGACCCAGGCCGAGGCCATCGCCGCGCTCGTCGACCAGACCGTCGAGGCCGGCGCGACGGCGCTGCTGCACGGACGCGCCGACGGGAACGTCGTCAGCCCCTCCGTCCTCACCGGCCTGGCGCCCGATTCTCCCGTCCTGTCCCAGGAGATCTTCGGCCCGGTCGCCCTCCTCGTGCCGTTCGACGGCGAGGACGAGGCGGTCCGGATCGCCAACGACACCCCGTACGGGCTGAGCGGGGCCGTGCACACCGGCAACATCGAGCGCGGCGTCCGGGTGGGGCAGCGCATCCGCACCGGCATGATCCACATCAACGACGGCACGGTCCACGACGAGCCCATCGTCCCCTTCGGCGGCGAGAAGAACTCCGGGCTCGGGCGGCTGAACGGCGACTCGATGCTGGAGGCCTTCACCACCCAGAAGTGGATCTCCGTGCAGCACGGGCGCTCGCAGTTCCCGTTCTAGATCCTCTGCCGATGCCGAGGACGGAGATCCTCCGCCGGCTCCCTCCTGATTCCCTTCCGACCCGGCGCCACCTGCGCTGAGCGCGCCCTGCCGGGCGGGCCCATGGTCTACTTCCGGGGGCGGCACCGCCGCCCCCGGAACAGCCGTGCCCCGGCCGCGCCAAGGCCCTCGCCATCGCAGAGAAGTGACCCGTACGACGTGCGACTGAACGACCTCGACGAACGCATCGTCCACGCCCTCGCCGAAGATGCCCGCCGCTCATATGCCGACATCGGCTCGATCATCGGGCTGTCCGCACCGGCGGTGAAACGCCGGGTGGACCGGCTGCGCGCCGAGGGGGCGATCACGGGGTTCACGGTCCGGGTGGATCCGGCGGCGCTCGGCTGGGAGACCGAGGGGTACATCGAGATCTACTGCAGCCGCAACACCTCGCCGGAGTCGATCAAGCAGGGCCTTGCCCGCTACCCGGAGGTCGCCTCGGCGTCCACGGTCACCGGGGACGCCGACGCGCTGGTCCAGGTGTTCGCCGCGGACATGCGCCACTTCGAGCAGGTGCTGGAGCGGATCGCGGGCGAGCCGTACGTCGAGCGGACGAAGTCCGTGCTGGTGCTCTCGCCTCTGCTGCGGCGGTACTCGTCGGGGTCGCCGGGATAGCGCACCCGAAGGGCCGCCCGGCTCCCGCGCAATGAATCACCGTGCACCCCCGATCCCGCGCAACGGATCGACGGTCGATGCGCAACACTCGCGCCTTGTCCGGGGGGAATCGCGGAACGTACCGTCAATACGTCCCCGCCCACCAGCATCGTCCGAGGTCAGCCATGCCGCCGTTGCGCACCGCCCTGCTCCAGAGCTCCGGAACTCCGGGCTCGGTGGCCGGCAACCTCGATCTGCTCGACGACGCCGCGCGGCGGGCCGCCGCCGGCGGTGCCCGGCTGCTGGTCTGCCCCGAGATGTTCCTGACCGGGTACGCGATCGGCGACGACGTGCCCCGGCTGGCCGAGGCCGCCGACGGACCCGGCGCACAGGCCGTCGCCGAGATCGCCGTCCGGCACGGGATCGGCGTCCACTACGGCTACCCGGAGCGCGACGGCGACGCCCTGTACAACGCCGCCCAGCTCATCGGACCCGACGGGACCGCGCTCGCGAACTACCGCAAGACCCATCTCTTCGGCGACTTCGAGGAGCGGTGGTTCACCCCCGGCGACCGGCCGGTCGTCCAGGCCGAGCTCGACGGCATCCGTATCGGGCTGCTGATCTGCTACGACGTCGAGTTCCCGGAGAACGTACGGGCGCACGCACTCGCCGGTACCGATCTCCTGCTGGTGCCGACCGCGCTGATGCACCCCTTCCCGTTCGTTGCCGAGTCCGTCGTCCCGGTCCGCGCCTTCGAGAACCAGCTGTACGTCGCCTACGTGAACAGGACCGGCACCGAGGGTCCCTTCGAATTCGTCGGCCTGAGCGCTCTCGCCGGCCCCGACGGCACGGTCCGCACCCGTGCGGGACGCGGCGAGGAACTCGTCGTCGGTGACGTCGACCCCGGCGTGCTGACCGCCTCCCGGGCCGGCAATCCCTATCTCCGCGACCGCCGCCCCGGTCTGTACGGCTCCCTCGTCTGAGTACGCCGCCCCGCTCACCCCACCCGTACCCGCAAGGAGTCCGTACCCCATGACGTCCACGGTGCCCCCGGCCGTCCCGCACACCGACGCAGCCCCGCCGATCACCATGTTCGGGCCGGACTTCCCCTACGCGTACGACGACTTCCTCGCGCACCCCGCCGGCCTCGGCCAGATACCGGCGACCGAGCACGGCAGCGAGGTCGCCGTCATCGGCGGCGGGCTCTCCGGCATCGTCACCGCCTACGAGCTGATGAAGATGGGGCTCAGGCCCGTCGTCTACGAGGCCGACCGCATCGGCGGACGGCTGCGCACCGTCGAGTTCGACGGCTGCACCACGGACGGCGAGCCGCTCACCGCCGAGATGGGCGCGATGCGCTTCCCGCCGTCCTCGACGGCGCTCCAGCACTACATCGACCTGGTCGGACTGGAGACGAAACCGTTCCCCAACCCGCTCTCCCCGGTCACCCCGTCGACCGTCGTCGACCTGAAGGGCGAGTCGCACTACGCCAGTACCATCGACGACCTCCCGCAGGTCTACCGCGATGTGATGGACGCCTGGAACGCCTGTCTGGAGGAGGGCGCCGACTTCTCGGACATGAACCGGGCGATGCGCGAGCGCGACGTGCCGCGGATCCGGGAGATCTGGGCCCGGCTCGTCGAGAAGCTCGACAACCAGACCTTCTACGGCTTCCTCTGCGACTCCGACGCCTTCAAGTCCTTCCGCCACCGCGAGATCTTCGGGCAGGTCGGCTTCGGCACCGGCGGCTGGGACACCGACTTCCCCAACTCCATCCTGGAGATCCTCCGCGTCGTCTACACCGAGGCGGACGACCACCACCGCTCCATCGTCGGCGGCAGCCAGCAGCTCCCGCTGCGCCTGTGGGACCGCGAACCGCGGAAGATCGTCCACTGGCCGCTCGGCACCTCGCTGGCCTCGCTGCACGACGGAGAGCCGCGCCCCGCGGTGACGCGGCTGAACCGCACCGCCGGGAACCGGATCACCGTCACCGACGCCACCGGCGACATCCGCACCTTCCGGGCGGCCGTCTTCACCGGACAGTCCTGGCTGCTGCTCTCCAAGATCGCCTGCGACGACGCGCTCTTCCCGATCGACCACTGGACGGCGATGGAGCGCACGCACTACATGGAGTCGTCCAAGCTGTTCGTCCCCGTCGACCGGCCGTTCTGGCTGGACAAGGACGAGACCACCGGGCGCGACGTCATGTCGATGACGCTCACCGACCGGATGACGCGCGGCACGTACCTCCTCGACGACGGACCCGACAGGCCGGCCAGCATCTGCCTCTCGTACACCTGGTGCGACGACAGTCTGAAGTGGCTGCCGCTCTCGGCGGCCGAGCGCATGGACGTCATGCTGAAGTCGCTCGGCGAGATCTATCCCAACGTGGACATCCGGGGGCACATCACCGGCAACCCGGTGACCGTCTCCTGGGAGAACGAGCCCTACTTCATGGGCGCGTTCAAGGCCAACCTGCCCGGCCACTACCGCTACCAGCGGCGGCTGTTCACCCACTTCATGCAGGACCGGCTGCCCGCCGACAAGCGGGGACTGTTCCTGGCGGGCGACGACATCTCCTGGACGGCAGGCTGGGCCGAGGGGGCCGTGCAGACCGCGCTGAACGCCGTCTGGGGCGTGATGACCCAGTTCGGCGGTGCGACCGACGGCACCAACCCCGGCCCCGGCGACGTCTTCGACGAGATCGCCCCGGTCGAACTCCCGGAGGACTGAGGCACTTCACGGCCAGGTGTGGGCTGCCTCCGCGTCGCAGCCCGGGTTCCCCGGCAGCCGTGGGCCTGCCGGGGAAACGGGCACCGCATCCGCGGTCCGCCACCGACCGGTCAGGCGGGCACCACGTGGAAGAAGTGCGTCGGCAGCTGGACCGCGACGGATTCGTACACCTGCGCACAGACGGCCGTGCCCGGCTGCTCGAAGGTCCCCTCCGGCGGCTCCGCCACCTTGATCACCGACTGGCCGGACTCGAGCAGTCGCGCGGCCATCGCGAAGTCCCCCACCAGCGCGCAGCCGGGCGCCAGATGGCGGTGCCGGCTGATCTTCACCTCCTCACGGGTGAGGTCGCCCAGCAGGCTGCCCGCGCCCACCAGCTCCGCGTAGTAGTCGCTGGAGTTCACCATCAGGGCGCGGCCGGTGCCGCCGGCCTGCTCTATCTCGTTGAAGGCGGCGAGCACCCCGTCGACGTAGGAACCCCGGTACGGCAGCCGCGCCACATCGGGGTGCCGGAGCACGTCGAGGGTGAGCGCCCGGTTCTCCGCGGTGCCGAGCCGCACCATGAGCCGGCGGTCGATGAACGAGGCCAGGGCCTCCGGCTCGTCGGCGAGGCCGTCGGGTATCTGCACCCAGGCGGTGATCGGCGTGACGCCGTACTCGGCCAGCGAGAAGCGGAAGGACGCCTCCCGCAGCCGCTGCTCCTGGCTCGCCCCGCCGCCGGGGATCGCGGCGCCGGGCGGTCGGGTCTCGTGCCAGGAGCGCACGGTCTGCGTTTCGGCCCGCTGGGTGCGGAAGAGGTTGCGGGCCGTCAGCCGCTGTCCCTGCTTGCCCGTTTCGAACACGTCGGTGAGTGTGAAGGGGAAGTGCACCTCGGCCTTCTCGGCGTCGGCGACGTAGGCGGCGGCGAACTGCTCGCCCGGGGTGGACGGTGCTCTGCTCGTCATGGACTCTCCTTGTTCCGGCTCAGCGGGCGTGCGCGATGAGCCGCTCGTAGTACGGGAGGTGGTGCTCGTAGAAGCCGCGCAGCCGCGTGTCGTTCTCGACCGTGACCGCGTATTCGCGTTCCGGGGCGGTGAAGGCCGAGCTGGCGCTCGCGTCCCGGTGCCAGCGCTCGTTCTGCCGCCATTCGGCGCGCTCGCCCGGCTGCCAGGTCAACGCCTCGGGCAGGTAGGGCAGTCCGACGCGCTCGCAGTACGCGGCGACCACGGCGGGCGGGTCGGCCAGCAGGTGCTCGGCCGAGACGACGAGGGGGCGCTCGCCGGTCACCTTCCAGGCCAGCTCGAAGAGCGCGTACTGGTGTTCGTAGCCGATCTCGTGGCAGGCCAGTTCGGGCTTGACCGCGTAGTGGGAGGCGATCGTCCGGGCGGGTTCGCGGACGATGAAGGTGTGGGTGAAGGAGGCGATCAGCTCCGGGTGGTCGAAGAGGTACTGGTGGTGGTACTCCAGCGTGTCCTTGAAGAAGACCGGCTTCCGGGTGCCCAGCTCCGCCAGCTGGGACAGGAGCTGGGCGGGCGTGCGGACCGTGACCGTACGCTCCTGCGCGTCTCCGGCCACGTCCCCGCCGCCGACGGCGGGGACGGTGACCTCACCGTGGTCGGTGAGCAGCACCAGCGGCTCGTGCACGACCGTGACGTCACCGCGCTCGACCATCATGCGCAGGAACGCCGTGGAGACCGAACGAGGATGGGCCCACAGGGCGATGACGGTCACATCGACCACGCTGTGGGCCGGCGGTCCCAGCGGTGGCCGCGCACTTCGTCCAGCAGCGCCGGGTCGAGCGCGGCCCCGGAGACCGCCAGGTTGGCGCGCACGTGCTCGGGCCTGCGCATGCCCGGGATGACCGTGCTCACCGCGGGATGGTGCAGGATGAAGCGGAGGCTGAGCTCCGGCAGCGACATGCCCTCGGGCAGTACCTTCTTCAGCCGTTCGGCGCGCTCCACCGTCGGGCCGAGGTTCTCCGGGCCGAAGTAGACGGCACGCCAGTCGTCCTCGGGGAAGACGGTGTCGCGGGTGAGGGTGCCGGTGAGGCCGCCCTCGTCGAAGGGGACGCGGGCGATGATGCCGATGCCGTCGCTCAGGGCGCGGGCGAACAGCTCGTCCTCCGGTGCCTGGTCGAAGATGTTGTAGATCACCTGGATGACGTCGACCAGGCCGGTGTCCAGTGCCCGCAGGCAGTTGACCGGTTCCCAGCGGTTGACGCTGATGCCGAAGCCGTCGATCACACCCTCCGCCTTGAGATCGGCGACCGCCTGCTGCCAGCTCTCCTCGCCGCTCCAGCGGTCCTCCCAGACATGGAACTGGAGCAGGTCGATCCGGTCGGTCCCGAAGTTCTCCAGGCTGCGGTGGACGTACTCGCGGATGTGGGTGCGCGGATAGACGTCGTCGAGCGTGTCGTCCGGGCCGGGTGGCCATTCCCGGTTCAGCGGCGGGATCTTGGTCGCCACCCGCAGCCGGTCCCTGCCGGTGCGGTCGGCATGCCGACGGAGCAGGGCGCCCAGCATCTGTTCGCTGACGCCCCGGCCGTAGGCCCAGGCGGTGTCGAAGAACGTGCAGCCGTTCTCGACCGCGAGATCCAGGCAGTCCGGGGCCACGTCGTAGTCCCAGCCGGTGAACCCTCCGGGGCCTCCGCCGATACCCCACATGCCGTAGCCGATCTCACTGACCTGCCAGCCCAGTCGTCCCATGGTGCGGTAGTGCACGGTCGTCCTCTCGTTTCACAGGGGCGTACGCGGTAGCCGCGTACCTTGCTCAGGCGGTGAGCGTGGCGCGGTAGGCCTCCAGGGCCGCCTCCAGCGGCCGTTCCCGGAAGCCGTGCCGCGCGTCCAGGGCGGCGCATGCCTCCTTGGCGAACAGCCCGGGGTTGTCCGCCAGCAGCCCCCGGAAGTCGGGTACCCCGTCCGTCCCGGTGGCGGGGAGCGCCGTCAGGAGAGCGTGCAGCACGGTCACGGCGGGCTCCCCGCCCACGGCCGCCCTCTCCCGCAGCGCGGCCATGAACTCCGCGGGCGGCACCGCACGCGGAGCGCCCCCACGGTCCGGGCCCGCCGGGGCGAGCGCGGCGAAGTCCACGCTGCCGTCCCGGAAGACGTGGTAGACGGCGCCGGCGGAAGGCTCGGCGAGCCCGGCGATCAGCCGGGCGGCCGCCTCGTCCACCGGTGTGTAGTCGGAGTGCATGGGCACGTCGGGCCGGACAGCGAGCCGGAGCACCGAGGACAGCAGCAGATGGGTGAGCGCCTTCGGGTTGGGCACGCCGTTGTCGGCGGCGGGCATCACCTCGCCGAGCCGGTAGAGCGTCACCGGCGCGCCGTGTCTGCGGGCCTCGGTGAGCAGGCGCTCGGCCACCCACTTGGAGCGGCTGTACCCGCTGCTCGGTGCGGTGGCGGCGGACGGGTCGAAGTCCTCCCGGATGCGGCCCGGGGAACGGGAGGCGTGCTGTTCGAGGATCCCGAGGGTGGAGACGTGGTGCAGCGGCTTGGGCCGTACGGAGAGGGCGAAGCGGAGCACCTCGGCGGTGCCGGTGACATTGGCGGCGCGGTGGGCCCGGTAGTCGAGAAGGAAGTTGACCATGGCCCCGATGTGCAGCACGGCGTCACAGCCGGCGGCGTACGTCTCCCAGGTCTCCCTCGTCCAGCCGAACCGGGGGGCGCCCAGTTCGCCGGCGCGTGCCTCCAGGCGTTCCCCGAGGGACTCGTCCCACAGCCCCTGGGCGCTCAGCGTCCGTACGATCCGGTCCCGGGCGTGGGCGTCGTCGTCGGCCCGCACGACGCAGACGGCGCGGGCCGGGGTGGCCGACAGCAACCGGTGCAGGGACCTCGCCCCGACGAAGCCGGTGGCGCCGGTGACCAGGACGGTGCGAGGGGGGAGTGCCATCGGCGTGCCCGCGAACCGCTTTGCGCGGGCGGCCAGTTCGGCGAGGTCGTGGGGGAGGGCGGAGTCCCGCTCCATCAGTGCGGCCACGGCGGCCGCGTCACCACTGCCCGCCTCGGCGGGGTGTCCGTCGTACGCCGCGGACCGGCCGGACCCGACTCCCTCGGGCGGGCCCTCCAGCGCCGCAGCCAGCGCGTCCGGCGTCCGGTGCTCGTACAGTTCCGCGAGCCCCACCGTCAGCCCCGCGGTCTCCCTGATCCGCAGCAGGGCGCTCAGGGCGGCCAGTGAGTCGCCGCCGCGGCGCAGGAAGTCGTCTCCCGTCCCGAACGAGGGGAGGCCGAGGACCGTACGCATCACCTCGGCGACGCGTTCGGCGAGGGAGCCGAGGGGACGGAGGCCCGGGCGTGCCTCGGACTCCAGCTTCTCCTCGACGAGCAGCCGCAGCGCCCGCAGATCGACCTTGCCGCTGTCGGAGAGCGGCAGGGCCTCCAGCACGAGGCAGTGCTGGGGCACCTGGATGCGCGGCAGCGTGGACACGAGATGGGCGCGGAGCGCCTCGGGTGCGGTTCCCTCCTCGGCGGCCGCCGCGACGACCAGCCGGGTGCGTCCCTGCCGACGGAGGGTCAGCGCCTTGGCCTGGATGACGCCGTGGCAGCCCTCGGCGGTGGTCTCGATCTCGGCCAGTTCGATCCGGACGCCGTCCACCTTGGTCTGCCGGTCGCGGCGGCCGGTGAAGCGCAGCAGTCCGGCCGCGTCGAACCAGCCGAGGTCACCGGTCCGGTAGAGGGTGGGGCCGGGTATCGCCGGGAACGGGTTGGGTACGAAGACCTCGGCCGTGCGGGCGGGGTCGCCCAGGTATCCGGCACCGACGCAGGCACCGCCGATGACGATCTCGCCGGTGACGCCCGCGGGCAGCGGGCGCAGCCGGTCGTCGGCGACCACCACGTAACAGTTGTCTATGGGGCGCCCGAGCGGGATGTGGTCGCCCTCGCCGCCGTCGATACGGTGGAAGACCATGCCGATGGAGGTCTCGGACGGGCCGTAGCCATTGGTGATCCCGAGCCCGGGGAGCAGCGCGCGCAGCCGGTGCACGGCGTGCGGGATGATCTCCTCGCCGCCGACCACCAGATGGCGCAGCGAGCCGATCCTGCGCACCGCGTCCGGCTCGGCCTCCAGCAGCGCGAGCAGCATGCCGAGGATGGCCGGGACGAAGTCGGTGATGGTGACCCGGTGGCGGTGGATCGTTTCGACGGTCCGCTCCAGGTCGAGGAACTCACCCTGTTCGGGTACGACGGTGCGGCCACCCGTCGTCAGCGGCCACAGCAGCTGCCAGATCGCCGAGTCGAAGGTGTGGCGGCTGTTCTGGAGCACCACCTCATCGCCGGTGGCGCCGAAGTAGCGGGACATGAAGCGGAAGCGGTTGGCCAGTCCTCCGTGCAGGTTCACGGCGCACTTCGGTGTCCCCGTCGTGCCCGAGGTGAACACCCCGTAGACCGGCTGCTCCGGCCCCGGCGTCGGACCGGGGCGCACCGTGCTCGGTGTGATCCGCCCGGCCGAGACGACCTGCGCCAGCCGGTCCGTGCACACCAGCGGCCCGGAGGTGAGCACCAGCGGCGGGTCCAGCTCGTCCAGCACGGAGCGCAGCCGCTCGTCCGGCCAGGCCGGGTCGCAGAGCGCGAAGGCGGCGCCCGCCTTCATCAGCGCCACCATGCACAGCGGCAGTTCGACGCTGTTGCCGATGACGACGGGCACCATGGCACCGGGGCCGACACCGGCCGCCGTCAGTTCGGCGGCCAGGCCGTTGGCGAGCGAGTCGAACTCCGCATACGTCAGGGTCGTCCGGGTGGCTCCGCGGTGGATCAGCGCGGTGCGGTCCGGGGTCCGGTCGGCCTGTTCCTCGATCAGCCTGTGTACGGGGCGGTACGGGCCGTGGTCGACACGGCTGCCGGCGGTCTGCCAGATGTTTTCCGACATGTCTCCGAACTCTCTGAGGGTGACAGGTGAGGGAGCGAGGGAGCGGGTTCACCGCTTCTCGCGTTCGGATCCGTGGTCACGGTCGGGAGTGAGGTCCGTGACCAGCTCGGCGAGCGCAGACGGGGGTGGGTTTCCGGTGACGAGTGCGGCCAGTAGCGCACCGGCCGCGGGGGCGGTCTGGATTCCGTAGCCGCCCAGACCGGCCAGCCAGTGGAAGCCGGACGTGCTGGGGCAGGGACCGATGACGGGTGTGTCGTCCGGGGCGGCGGTACGCAGGCCGGCCCAGGCGTGGCTGATGTGCCGCAGACGGAGGGTGGCCACGCGTTCGAAGCGTTCGACGGCGGTGGCGACGTCGAGGTCGTCGGGGCGGGCGTCGCCGGGCGGTGCGGGGGTGTCGTCCACCGGGGAGAGCAGCAGACCGCCGGACTCCGGCTTGGCGTAGAAGGTGTCCGCCACATCCGTGATCATGGGCCAGCCCGATACGTCCGCCGCCCGGAGGGCGGCGCCCCCGGAGCCTTCACCGTCTCCGTGGCCCCCGACCGGAATCCGGGCGAGCGCGGCGGTGCGGCGGCGCGGCACGAGCCCCGCCGGCCGTACGCCCGCCAGCCGCGCCACGTCGTCGGCCCAGGCGCCGGCGGCGTTCACCACGACCGGCGCGGTGTACTCCCTCGCCGCTGTGGAGACCCGCCAGCCGTCGGCCTGCCGGCGCAGGGCCCGGACCCGGGCGCCGGTCACCACGCTGCCGCCGCCGGCGCGCAGCCCCCGCAGGAAGCCCTGGTGGGCGGCGTCCACATCGATGTCGCAGGCGCCCGGCTTGTACAGCGCGCGGCCGAAGGCCGTGGGGCGCAGCACCGGGCAGAGTTCCAGCGCCCGCTCCCGGTCCAGCTCGACGACCGGCTGCGGCGCGGTGGCCCCGGCTGCCCGGGCGGCCTCGAACTGCGGGGCGGTGCCCGGCGTTTCCAGGGCGAGCACGCCGCGCGGGGTGAGCAGCGGGACCGTGGTGAATCCGTCCGGCGGGGCCTCGTAGAAGCTGCGGGCAGCGGAGGTCAGCGCCCGTACGGTGGCGTTCCCGAAGTACTCGGAGAACAGCGCGGCGGAGCGTCCGGTGGAGTGGAGGCCCGGCGACCGTTCGGCCTCCAGGAGGACGACGCGGCCGTGCGGGGCGAGGAAGTATCCGGCGGCGGCGCCCGCGATGCCACTGCCGATGATCAGGAAGTCGGCCGTACCGGCTGACGCGGACGAGGTGCTCACCCCTTCCCCCGCTCGCCGGCGCCCTTGGCCGGGGCTGAGTCTCCGGGCTCGGCCCGCTCTCCGGGCACGGCGGCGTGCCGGGGCATGGTGAAGAACGCCACCAGCAGCGACAGCACGGCGACTCCGCCCGCCACCAGGAAGCCGCGGCCGATGCCTTCGGCGAGCGCGTCCTCGGCGGAGGTGGTGTCCGCCGCCCCACCGACCGTCGACCAGACCACGGTGCCCAGCACGGCCAACCCGATCGCGCCACCGATCTGCCGGGCCATGCTGAGGAGTCCCGAGGCGGCGCCGGAGTCCTCGTCGGCCACGTCCGCCAGCGCGGCCAGCGTCAGCGGCACGCCGGTCACGGCGAGTCCCGCGTACGTCAGCACGGTGGGCACCAGCATCCCGGTGGCGTACCCCCCGGACTCCCCGATCCGGGAGAGCCAGATCATTCCGGCGGAGGCGGCCAGCAGGCCCCAGCACACCAGCGCGCGAGCACCGAGGAACGTGACGAGCCGTGAGGAGGCCTTCGCACCGGCGACCAGCAGGCAGGTCAGCGGAATGTAGACGAACGCGGTGTCCAGCGGGCTGTAGTCCCAGACCTGTTGGAGGAAGAGAGTGAGGAAGAAGAAGATGCCGAACATCGCGGTGTTGGTCAGCGCCAGCACCGCATACGTGCCGCACCTGGTCCGGCCGGCGAACAGCCGCAGCGGCACCAGCGGCTGGCTGCCGCGTCTCTCGATCACCACGAACGCCGGAAGCAGCACGGCCGCCGCGCCGAGCGCCACGAGTACCGACGGGTCGGTCCAGTGCCCGCCCTCCGATGCGCCACTGATCAGGCCGTGCACCAGCAGCAGCGCGGCCAGAGTGCCGGTGAGCGCTCCGGACACGTCGAACCTGCCGCGCTGCCGGGGCGTCTCGCCCAGCACCCGCCAGGAGAGGGCGAGGACCACTGCCCCGATCGGTACGTTCACGAACATCACCCAGCGCCAGGACAGATACGCGGTGATCACGCCCCCGGCCAGCAGCCCCACACCGCCGCCCGCCGTGGCCACGGCCGTGTACCAGCCCACGGCCCGGTCGCGTTCACGCCCCTGCGGGAAGGTCACCGCGATCAGCGACAGCGCGGCGGGCGAGGCGGCCGCGGAACCGACACCCTGCAAGGTACGGCAGACGATCAACAGCCACGGCTCCTGCGCGAACCCGCCGAGCAGCGAGGCCACGGTGAACAGCGCCATCCCCGTCGTGAACATCCGCCGCCGCCCGAGGATGTCGCCGAGCCGCCCGCCGAGTATCAGCAGCCCGCCGAAGGCGACGGAGTACGAGGCGACGATCCACTCCAGGTCGGAGCCGCTCAGCCGCAGCGAGCCCTGGATGTCGGGCAGCGCGACATTGACGATGGTGGCGTCCAGCAGGAACATCAGCTGCGCCACGGAGATGACGGCGAGCGCCACCGCTCGCCGCCGCGACCCGGCCGTTCCCGGGCCGGGGCCCGCGGCCGAGTCCACCGTGGCGTTCCCGTCCGGGGGAGTCCGCGGCGCCTGCGGGGCCGCTGTCATCGGTGCGTGGTGTATTCGACCTCAAGGCGTTTGCGCAGCGGATGGCGGAGGATCTTCCCCAGGGAGTTCTTGGGCAGCTCCCAGACGAACTGGACCCGGTCAGGCCAGAGCGTTTCGGCCATCTTCTCCTCCGCCAGATGCCCGCGGAGTTCCGCCAGCGTGGGCGGTTCCCCCTCGGCCACCACCACGGCGCAGACCAGTTCGGCGGTGGGCATGCGCGGATCCGGATAGCCCACGAGCGCCACCTCCCGCACGCCCGGGTGCCGGACCAGCACCGACTCCACCTCGAGCGTCGAGACCTTCTGGCCGTTGGCCCGTACGGCCTGGTCGACGGAGCGGCCGACGATGCGGATGCCACCCCGGCCGTCGTCCCGGGCCAGGTCACTGGTGTCGAACCAGCCGTCCTCGTCGAGACACGCCTCGTACACCTCGCGCTGGCCGAGATAGCCCAGGCACTGCGAGGCGCCGCGCACCAGCAGCCGGCCGCCACCGGTGTCGGTGCCGCCCTCGGTGTCCGTCGTCGGCACGATCCGCAGCTCCATCGACGGCTCCGAGCGCCCGTCGCTGTGGCCCGCCCAGCCCTCCGGGTCGTCGGCCCGGGTGACGGTGACCGCGCCGTTCTCCGTCATGCCCCACAGGGCCCGCACCGGGATGTCGAAGACCTCCCGCATCCGGGCTATCAACTGCGGCTGGATCGGCGCCGATCCGGAGACGATCTGCACCACGCTCGACGTGTCCCGGGGCGCCTGGGCCTGCACGTCCAGCATGTCCAGGAGATAGACGGGCGAGGCGTACGCCCAGGTGACGCGATGCCGCGCGACGAGGTCGAGGAACAGCTCCATGTCCCGGTTCACGTCCTGCACGACACAGGTGGCACCGAGCAGCACCGGCATGTAGCAGGCGTACGAAAGCCCGGCCATGTGGGTGGCGAAGTTGGGGATGGAGATGACGTCGTCGCCGGTCAGCCCGTGCGGCACGGAGACCGCCAGCACCGCCGCGTGCAGGGTGTTCTGGCTGTGCACCACGCCCTTCATGCGGCCGGTGGTACCCGAGGTGTAGAGCAGCAACGCCGGCTCGTCGGGGCCCAGTCGGTCGGCCTCGTCCACGCTCCGGCGTTCCTCCCAGGGCGTACGGACGAAGAACGCGTCGAAGTCCAGCGCGCCGGTCGGCTCGGCGTCGCCGCACACCACCCGGTGCGCGAGCGTCGGCGGGGCGGCCTCCTGGAGGCGGGCGCCGTAGTCGACGTCCTGGAAGCGGTCCACGGTGACGCAGACCTTCGCCACGCTCTCCCGCAGGACATAACCCAGTTCGCGTACGTCCAGGGCGGGGATCACCGGGGTGGCCACGGCGCCCACGCGGTGGCAGGCCAGATACAGCGGAGTCAGTTCCCAGCGGTTGGGGAGGTAGAGCGCCACCACATCCCCACGCCCCACGCCGAGTTCGCTCAGCGCGGCCGCGAACCTCTCGACGAGGACCTGGAGTTCGGCATAGCTGATCTCCTTGGCCGGGCTGTGGCCCTCGTACCCGATCACGGCCGGGTGGTCCCCCCGGTCGCGGGCCGCCGCGGAGAGGTCGTCCAGGAAGGTCGTTTCCCGCCACCAGCCCGCCGCCCGATACGCGGCGTCGATGTCCGGTCCAGGCCGGACCAACGTGTCCCACTTACCCACCGCGGCACCTCTCGTCATCGAGTAACCCCCCATGCGCAACGCGATCGAGCGGCTGAGCCTAGAGGATTACGGAGGGTCGCGGAAGCCCTGTGCGTGCGTACCGTTTCAGTAGCCATACATCTCAACTCCGGCCGCGGTGTTCTCCCTTGACATACCTTCGGCGCGCAGGTCAGGATCGCTCGATCAGCACTGGAGTGCGACCTGTGTGCGGCGCGGCACGTGAGTTCATGGAGGCGGCGTGAGAATCGGTCTGCTCGGGTGGGACTACTCCGGGATCGACCCCGACGGCCACCATCTGGTGGAGTACGGGCGCGAGCGGGGACACGAGACCTCGTTCTTCACGCTGGAGGACATGGCGTACCGCCCGGGTCCCTCGGGCCCCACGCTGACGCTGCGCGGCGAGCCCGCGGAGTCGTTTCAGGCCATCATCAACCGGTGCAAGCTCTACGGTGACGACTGGCAGGACCGGGTTGAGCGGCTGAGCATGCTGAGCAACGTCCCCGGGGTCAGCCTGTTCGACCCGGCGGACGTCTGGGTCACCGGATACAGCAAATTCCTCATGGCGCAACGGCTGGCGGCGGCCGGGCTTCCGGTACCGCCGGTGCGGTCCGTGACGTCACTCGCGGACGTCGAGGCCGCCTGCGCCGAGTGGGGGCCGGTGATCCTCAAGCCTTCCTTCGGCTACCGCGGGATCGACGTGGAGCGCGTGGTCGACCCGGTCGCCGGCAAGGAGACCGCGGAGGACCTGCTCTCCCGCTTCCCCACCCTGGTGTGTCAGCCGTACTTCCCGACCGAGGGCGGCGAGTTCCGGATCGTCGTCGCGGGCGAGGCCACCCCGCTCAACGTCCTCAAGCTCCCGGCAGCCGGCTCCTGGCGCTGCAAGACGGTGGAGGGTGCGAGCTACGAGCGCTTCGACGCGCCCGACGAGCTGGTCGACCTGTCACTGCGGGCCACGCGCGCCATGGGAATGACGCTTGCCGGGCTGGACATCCTGCCGACCCCGGACGGCTATGTGATTCTCGAGGTCAACCCCATCCCCGGCTTCCTCGCCCTGATGGGGCGGGAGCAGCACCGGCAGGTGCTGGGCGGGGTGTACGACTGGGTCGAGGAGAGCATCGCCGCGAAGGTCTGACGCTCGGGGCCCTGGACGCCACGGCGGAGGCCGCGGCCGGCGCGGTGGCGCCGGGAAACCCCGTACGGGATCACCGGCCTCGCACGGGACTCCCTGTCCGGTCCGGACAGGGAGTCCCGGTCACTCCGGTGGCGTGCGGCCCGGGGAGAACCCGGGCGCGGCGCCGGGGGCCCGCACGGTCACGGACGTCAGGAACGGCGCGTGGTAGAGCGTCGGATCCACGGGGGCCTTGCTGATCAGATGGCCCGTCAGCCGTGCGCCTCCCGGGTTCGAGTCCCGGACGTCCTGCGAGGCGTAGCCCAGGATCATGGTCGGATCGCTCAGCGCGTCCAGTCGCAGGACGAGATCCGCCTCGTCGCCGCCCTGCGGATCGGCGCACTCCTGCGAGGGCACCGCCCGGAAACCCATCCCGGTCTTGAACCGGAGCAGGCCCGGCTGGGTGAGATGGCCCAGCAGGTTCGGCTCGTTCCCCATGGACGCCCGGGTGTATCCCCGGTCCCGCCCGGCCTGCATGGCCGCAAGGTAGAGCGTGCGGGCCAGGCTGGACCGGCGCCACCGGGCGCTGACCGCGGAGAACCGGAGCACCAGCAGGTCCACCTCAGGGCACTCCAGCACCAGTACGCCGCCGACCGGTTCGTCACCTTCGTAGCCGAAGACACCGAAGAACCTCCGCGGCCCGTGCAGCACCGCGTCCCGGTAGTCCAGCGCGAAGGGCACACCGAACCGCATCTCGGCCACCCGGTCCTCGTAGAGCGCGAAGAACCCGTCGAGCGAACCCGGCGTCACCGGATCCTCCAGCACGATCCGGAGGCCGGCCGAGGCCGCGTCGCGCCGGGCCTGCCGTATCGACTTGCGGGCCAGGCGGTGCAGCCCTGCCAGGTGCGCGTCCTCGTCGGGGCCCAGTTCGGACACCCAGGTGACCACGGACGGCTTGTGCACGAACCCCCGGGCGGCGAGCTCGTCCCAGCTCGCCGCGGGCGGATTCGGCACCCGTACGACGTCGACCGGGTGACCGGCGTCGAGCCAGGGCTCGTCCGCCAGTTCCCCGGCCTCGACCAGCGCCAGCGCGAGACCGTATCGGTCGACGACCTCCAACGGTCTCTCCCGCTCAGGCCGTCGCCGCGGCGGACACCGGAGGAGCCCCGGCCAGCCTGCCCGCGAAGCACTCCAGCGCACCGGACCAGCTGTCCACGTACTCCCCGACCAGCCGCTCGAACTCGGCGGCCTCCGCCTCCGTGGTCACCATCATCGTCATGCCGGTCTCCTCGTCGCTGACCTGTGCGGCATGCACCGTCTCCGCCTTGATGTGCGCATCGATCCAGGCGAACTGAGAGGTCTCGCCGAAGACCTTCTCCCCGTCCACCCACACCTTCGAGTACATCCGGCGGAAGCCCACGGCGATGTCCAGCGCGATGGTCTCCACCACCCGGAGCTGGACGGCGGCGCCCAGCGGGGAGTCGGCCAGCCGCTCCATGTTCGTCAGCAGGTCGGCCACGGGGCCGGGGAGGTCCTCCGCGCTCCGCTGCGCCGCCGGGCCCAGCCGCGAGGCCAGTGGCGCGACGATGGTGTCGTCCCACCAGATGTAGTGAATACCCGCGGGGCCCGTCGGTGCGACCGCGCTGAACTCCGGGGCCGCGTTGTCCAAGTCGTCACCGATGACCTGGTACACCGTCTGGAAGGCGCCGAGCAGATCGCGCGTCGGTGCCTCCCGGGTGGAGAACGTACGGGCCATGGTGCCCAGTCCGGCGAGAGTGCTGAACATGAAACTCTTCGTCATCACCCGCCACCAGACGGCGATGTCGAGCGCGCCCTGCGGGGTGACGGAATCCACGCTCCGCGCCTTGCCGAAGAAGCTGTTGTCGGCACGGCGCAGACGCGCTCTGTCTATCTCCTTGTCCACCCGTTCGTCGAGCGCGTCGCGGTCGGCGGTGGAGAGTTCAACGGCAGTGGTCACAAACACTCCTGATACTGGTGAGTTCCTGTGGACAGCCCCGAGGGGCCCTGGGCCCGGACCTGTCCGGCCCGGGCCCGAAGGCCGTCCCGTAATCCACCGGGGAGTACGGGACAGCCCCTCAGATGCCCAGCTTCTGCTTGACCTCGGCGAAGAACGGCACGTAGCGGTAGTCACGGGCCACCGGGTCGTAGTCGGTGTACTTGTCGGTGAGTGCGATCAGCCGCTTGCGGACCGCCGCCACGGGCTCCTGCCGGATGTGCGCCTCGATGGCGTGGATCTCGGCGAGGAACTGCGCCAGCACCTCGGGGATGTCCGGGCTCAGGTGAATGACCGAGTCCTCGACCCGGATGCCCTCGTGCTTCTGCAGATACCCGAAGAGCAACTGCGAAGCCACCGCGTCGTAGTTCGGCCGCGGTATGCCCTCCACCGCGTAGCGCAGCAGCCGTTCCGACAGGATGTACTCGTAGGTGGTGAGCGCCTCTTCGCGGGGCAGGTTCTCGTCGCCCAGCAGCGCCAGCATCGCGGAGACGTCCACCCGCAGTTCCTCGAGCCCGGCCAGCGGCTTGTACTTCTTCGCGTCGAGGAAGTCCGGGATGGGCATGTCGCCCTGCCGGTGGTGGTACTCGTGCAGCCGAACCCACCAGGACGAGGCCTGCTCGATCGTCGCGTCCGGGGCCCCCTGGATCAGCGGGAAGCTGCCCTTGGCCATCACCGCGTCGATCATTCCCCGGGTGATCCGGTTGTGCCGCTCCACGAACTTGTCGATGAAGTAGAAGACGAGGTCGTCCGGGTCCTGAAGCCCGTCGATGTGATTCTCCGGAAAGAGCGCCACGACCACCCGGGAACGGAATCCGGCCGACCGCCCGGTGATGCGCACCGGGGCGGTGCTGCTGGCGTACCGCTCGGCCAGGTGCGCGTCCGCGGGCAGTTCCTCGTAGGTCAGGTAGTCCAGGGACAGCTTCGGGAAGTACGAAGCGTCGAACAGCGAGAAGAGATGGTTGTCCCGACGGCTGTTGATGTGTCCCTTCGTGGCGCTCAGACGCTCACCGGGAGTGAACGAGTGGATGTCCTCCAGGAAGGCCTGAGCGGCCGGTTGCCGGGAAAGACTCCGGGTGTTCTCGATCTGGCGGGCCAGTTCCTTCAGAGTTGCCTCGGACCGGTACGAAGCACGCTCCGGGAGCCCGTTCCGCAATGCGTCCACCTCGGCGAACACCGAGCTCATGTCGTCCATCACACGCCCTTCCTGGCCACCCGTCCGAGCCGTGACGCGAAACGAACCACCCGGCGGGCCGAACTCGCGTCCGCAACGACTCGCCCTGAGTGCGGCAGCACACAGCTCCGCTGCCGCGCAGTCCGGGAGAGGTTGCGGTGATCACCGACAACGTGGTGACCAAGAGGGAGCCTAACCGCGCCGACAGTGCCTGACCAGATCCAGGATCAGGCTCGTCCCTACGCCCCCGCTCAAGGTCAACTGGCTCATGACGTCGGGTTGTTATGTCCCCGACTGCGCCGGTCGTGCTTGGCCTTCCCGTGATCGGTGCCAGGTGGATGGGCGGGGCGCCGCTCGCGGTGGTGCCGACGGGCGCGGTCCCGGCAGAGCCTGCCCGGTGGCACCGCAGTCCTCCCGGTGGCACCGAAGGCGGCGCGGCCTGGCCGCACTTCGTGCCGGCGCCCGCACCGGCACCGGTCGGCAGCCGGCCGCCTGATGCCCGGTCATTCCTGAGAGGTCGAGGCGCCGGGGCCGACCTGTTCGGTGCATCCGTCGAGGGAGAGCCGACGGTGCTCATGGTCCGGCCCGACGATGCTCATGGCCCGGTCCGACGATGCGCGTCGGTCGCATGCGACCGACGCGCATCAGGCGCATGACGGTGAGATCTCCTGACGGGACGGGTTAGGGAAAGGGGTCAGTGCAGCCGCGCGAGGGCGTCGGCGGTGACGGCGTGGACCGGCGGACGTCCGGCGAGCAGCCGCAGCACCTCGTTGACGGCGCTGGTGCCCAGCCGCTGCCGGCACTCGACACTGCCCGCCGCCTGGTGCGGGGTGAGCAGCACGTTCGGCAGCGCACGGAAGGGGTGGCCGGCGGGCAGCGGCTCGGCGTCGAAGACGTCGATCGCCGCGTCCAGCCGGCCGGTGGCCAGTTCGGCGAGGAGCGCGTCCTCGTCGACGAGCCACGACCGGGCGGTGTTCACGAGGCCCGCCCCGTCCGGCATGAGCGCCAGCTGCGCGGCGCCGATCATCCGGTGGGTCTCCTCGGTGACCGGTGCGTGCACGGCCACGATCCGGCTGCGTGAGAGCAGTGTCTCCAGGGGGACGGGCGTCACGCCGAGCGCCTTGGCGTCGGCCTCGGACAGGAACGGGTCGGTGACGCTCACCCTCGCCCCCATCGCCCGCACCAGCCGGATGTAGGCGCGGCCGGTGCGGGAGGCGCCGATCACGCCGATGTCGCTGCCGTGGATCTCGTGGCGCGGCGGTGCCTCGCTCGCCGCCGCCCACTCCAGCCCGCCGCGCAGGGCGTGGTCGAAGCGCTGGATGCGGTGGAGCAGGGACAGGGTGAAGGCGAGCGCCACCTCGGCGACCGGGCGGGCCATCTCGTCACCGGCCTGCGTGACCAGGATGCCGCGCGTGAACACGTCCTCGGTGACATAGGGGGCGACAGCCGAACCGGTGTGCGCCACCAGCTCCAGGCGGTCCGCGTGCGCCAGCAGTTCCGCGTCCACCTTCGGCGCCCGCCACGAGGTGATCAGCGCGCGGGCGCCGGGCAGCGCGGCCGCGACCGCCGCCCGGTCGGAGTGGTCGTCGACGACGGTGAGTTCGGCCGCCCGCTCCAGCTCCTGCCACACCTCGGCGGTGAAGAACTGGGCGCGCAGGCCCGGCGGTACGGCGACGACGACCCGTGAGGAGCGGTCGGCGGGTTCAGGAGAGCCAGGCATCGAGGTGCTCCGCAACGAAGGCGTCATCGGTCAGCCAAGGGTAGGCCGCGGCCACCCGGGTGATCTCGTCGGCCTGTCCGGGGGAGAGCGTCTCGGCCGGGTCCAGGCAGCGGATGTTCGCCAGCAGGCCCTGCCGGCGCAGCACTTCGTGCACCCCGGCGATACAGCCGCGGAACGCGCCCCGTACGTCGAAGACCGCGCTGTTGGCGTCGGTGAGCTCGGAGCGGCGGGCCAGGCAGCGGACCATCGCCCGGTGATCCCCGGCGCGGGCCCGGCGGACGTCGTCGAGCAGCGTCACGGCGGAACTCGTCCACACCGCCCACTGGCCGAGCAGCCCGCCCGCGAACCAGCGCGGGGTGCCGGCGGCCGTCTCGTACGGGGTGAGCAGATCGCCGATGATGTCGTCGTCGTTGCCGGTGTACAGGGCCACCTCGTCGGCCCGGTCGGCGGCAGCGACCGCCCGGACGACATCGGCGGTGCGGTAGCGGTCGAACGGGGCGATCTTCACCGCGGCCGTGTTCGGCAGATCGGTGAACGCCGACCAGAAGGAGGGCGACAAGTACCGTCCGCCGACGGCCTCCTGGAGGTAGAAGCCGATCACCGGCAGCACCTCGCCGACCGCCCGCGCCCGCTCCAGCAGCCCCTTCTCGTCCGCCCCGGGCACGGCAGGGCTGAGCAGCACCGCGTCGTAGCCGAGCGCGGCGGCGGTCTCGGCCTCCGATACCGCCTGGGCGGTGTAGCCGCAGGCACCGGCGACCTTCACGAACGGGCGGCCGGCCTCGGCGTCGATCGTCTCGGCGGCGAGTTCGAGCACGGGCCGGAACAGGCCCACCTCCCGCTCGCGGATCTCGAACTGGGTGGTGTGCACGGCGACGGCGGCGCCGCCCGCGCCCGACGCGAGGTAGTACCGGGTCAGCGCGCGCTGCCGGCGCTCGTCGAAGGTGCCGTCCGCGTGCAGCGCGAGCGGGTGTGCGGGGATGGCCGCGCCCCGGGCGAGCAGTTCCAGCGCGGGCGTGGACCGGAGGGAGGGAGTGGACATGGAGTGGATCAGAACCTTCCGTCACGTACCTGGAACTTGGTGGGCTTGCCGGACAGCGGCAGCCCCCGGCGCAGCCAGTCGGCCTGCCATTCGACGAGGGTGCGCAGCGCGACGTCCGGGTAGCCGAACAGTGCGTGGCAGCGGCTCGCGTCGGAGAGCAGCGCGGTGGGCGCCTCGGTACCGGCGAGCACCGGCTCACGGCCGAACTCCGCGCCGAACCACTGGGCGATGCGGCGCACCGACGCGGTCTCGGGGCCGGTGAGGTTGAGGGTGAACGCCTCGCCGTCGGTGGCGTGCGACAGGGCGCGCAGGGCGACCTCGTTGGCGTACCCCTGCCACACCACGTTGGCATGACCGGTCGTCACGTCGACGGGCTCCCCGGCCCGTACGCGGTACGCGATGTCGGCGAGGACGCCGTAGCGCAGGTCGACCGCGTAGTTGAGGCGGATGTTGGCGACCCTGGTGCCGCGGGTCAGTGCCGCGTGGCCGAAGATCCGCTCACGGCCGAGGCACGACATCGCGTACTCGCCGACCGGCCCGACCGGGTCGCTCTCGGTGCAGCCGCCGGAGGAGACCGGCACCAGCGGATAGACGTTGCCGGTGGAGAACGCGGCGATCCGCGCATCCGGCCAGCGCCGCACCACCCGGTCGGGCATCGCGGCGTTCACCGCCCAGGCGTGCGAAGGCGCGCCGGCGGAACCGAACTTGGCGCCGACCATGAAGACGACGTTGCCGGCGTCGGGCAGAGCGGTCAGATCGGCGGCCGGGTCCATCAGGTCGAAGGCGAGGGTACGGACCCCGGCCGCCTCCAGCTCCCCGGCCGCGGCCTTGTCCGACCAGCGGGAGACCGCGTACACGGTCACGTCCGTACGGCCCGCGGCGTCCAGCGCCCGGCGGGCCAGCCGGCACAGGCTGGGGCCCATCTTGCCGCCCGCGCCGAGCACCAGCAGATCGCCTTCGAGGCGGCCGAGATCGGCGACGAGCGCGGGGGAGGGGGTGGCGAGCCGCTCTTCGAGCGCGGCCTCATCGGTGAACATGTGTGGCTATCCCTTGATTCCGGACGCGGTGACGCCCTCGGTGAAGTAGCGCTGGCCCACCATGTACGCGGCGAAGATGGGCACGAACGCGATGACGGAGCCGGAGAGCACCACATTGAGCGGCACGTTCTGCTGCTGGAGCGAGGCGATGCCGACGGTGAGGGTGCGCATGTCGGTGGACTGGCCGATGACCAGCGGCCACAGGAAGTCGTTCCAGTGCCAGAGGAAGACGAAGACGCCGAGCGTGGCGAGGATCGGCTTCAGCAGCGGCAGCACGATCCGGTAGAAGATCTGCCACTCGCTGCAGCCGTCGAGCCGTGCCGCCTCGAAGAGTTCGTCCGGCAGCCCCTGGATGAACTGCCGCATCAGGAACACCGCTTGCGCGTTGGCCAGGGTCGGCACGATCAGTCCCCAGTACGTGTCCACGCCGCCCATCTTCGCGATCATCGCGAAGGTCGGGATCATCGTGACGTGGTACGGGACCATCACCATCGACAGGAACGACCAGAACATCGCCTCCCGGCCCGGGAAGCGCTTCTTGGCGAAGGCGTACCCGGCGAGGGAGGCGAGCAGCAGCACGCCGACGACCGAGACGACTGAGTAGACCAGCGTGTTGAACAGCCAGCGCGGCACGTCCTGGGCGCCCATGACGGTGTCGTACGCCTCGCCGGTCAGCGGCCACGGCAGCAGACTTCCGGGGAAGTCGACCGCCGCGGACGGCTTCAGGGAGAGCACGACCATCGCGTAGAACGGGAAGACCGTGACGAGCGCGGCGACCGTCAGCAGCACACCGCGTGCGATGCGGCCGGTGCGGGTGGGGCGCATGCCGTACGGGACGGTGTCCTGCTCGGAGAGTTTGCGCAGTCTGCGTTCGGCCCGGCGAGCGGCCCGGTCCGGGGGCGCGGAGGCCGGGCCGACGGGCGGGGCCTTCGTCTCTGCGGGTGCTGCGGTCATGGTCACTGGTCCTTCCCGATCACGAGCCGCTGGATCACGGCGACCACCACGGTCAGCACGAAGAGCGCGACACCGATGGCGGAGGCGTAACCCAGGTCGAAGTACTTGAAGCCCGCGTCGTAGAGCTGGAAGACGAGCGTGTAACTGGCGTTGGCGGGTCCGCCGCCGGTCATCGTGTACACGGCGTCGAAGACCTGGAACGAGGCCGTCGTCTCGATGACCGCGAGGAAGAACAGGGCGGGCTTGAGCTGCGGCAGCACGATGTACCGGAACCGCTGCCACGGGCCGGCCCCGTCGGTGAGGGCGGCCTCCTCCAGCTCCCGCGGGATGTCCTGCATCCGGGCGAGCAGGATGAGCATCCCGTAGCCGAAGCGGGACCAGACGCCGACGATCGCGAGCGCGGGCAGCACCAGCACGTCGTCGGAGAGCCAGGAACCCTCGGACATTCCGAACCAGCCCATCAGGGTGGACCACGGGCCGCCGGTCGAGAAGATCCAGACGAAGACGGTCGCGGCCAGCACCAGTGAGGTGACGACCGGCAGGAAGAACACCGAGCGGAAGAACTTGGCGCCACGGAAGGCGCGCCGGGTGATCAGCGCCAGGGACACCGACGCGATGAGTGTGCCGGGCACGGCGAGCACGGTGTAGAGGACCGTGACCTTCAGCGCCTGCCAGAACAGCGGGTCGTTCCACAGGCGGGTGAAGTTGTCCAGCCCGATGAAGCTGCCGCCGCCGGTGAGGGAGTAGTCGGTGAAGCTCATCAGCACACCGGCGACACCCGGACCGAAGCGGAAGGCGAGGAAGAGCAGGAAGCACGGAAGGACGAAGAGCAGGCCGATCCGGGCTTCGCGGCGCGCCTGCGGCCCGCTGCGACGGCCCCGGCGGGTGGGTTCCGCGACGACTGCCACGGGGATCTCCTTGCGGTACGGGGGGATTGCGGGGGGTCCGGGGGCAGTGCCCCCGTGGGGTTGCGGGGCCGGGGCCCGGGTTCGGCCGGGAGGCCCGGCCCCGCAACGGCCGATCTATGGCCGATCAGCGGTCGATCAGCGGTCTCAACGGCCGATCAACAGCCGATCAGCGGTCGATCAGCGGTCTCAACGGCCGATCAACGGCCGATCAGCGGTCTCGACGGCTGATCGCGGCTGATCAGCGGCCGAGCATGGCCTGCGCGGCCTTCTGCGCGGCGTCCAGTGCGTCCTGAGGGCTCTTCTTGCCGAGCAGCGCCGCCTGGATCTCCGGCGCGAGCAGGCCCTGGACCTCACGGGCCTTGTCCTGCAGCGGGCCCACGTTCATGCTCGGCAGAGTGGCGCCGACGGCGGTCTGGAGCGCGTCGTCGGGGTACAGGTCGCCGCCGGACTCACGGGCCGGGAAGAAGCCCGCGGCCTTCTGCAGGCCGGCCGTGTTCTTCGACTCGGCGACGAAGTTCAGCCAGTCGCCGGTGTTCTTCTTGTCGGCGCCCTTCAGCATGGACAGAGCGCCCACCGTGCCGTAGCCGACCGATGCGGTCTCCTTCAGCGGCGGCTGGACCACGATGTTCTCCTTGCCCCAGAACGGCTCGACATCCGCCGGGGTGTTCTGCCAGGTGCAGGCGACCTTGCCCTTGGCGGTCGGGGTCTGCTCCAGCTTGGGCGTGGTCGTGACCAGGTCCTTGTCGGTGTAGCCGCCGTCCACCAGTTTCTTCAGGTACGTCAGCGCCTTGACTCCGGCGGCGTCGTTGAAGGTGACGGTCTTGCCGTCCTCGGAGAAGACGTCGCCGCCGGCCTGCCACAGCAGCGGGTAGAAGGTCATGTTCAGCGTCTGCTGGGTGTCGCCGCTGTAGCTGGTGGCGTAGTAGCCCTTCTTCTTCAGCTTCGGGGCCAGCGCCTCCAGGTCCGCCCAGCTCGTCGGATAGGTCTTCTCCCCGATGTCGTCGAACACCCGCTTGTCGCAGATCAGCGGGTTGGCACTGGTCAGGACCGGGGTGGCGAGCGCCTTGCCCTCGACGGTGACGGACTTCAGCGCGAAGTCCGTGTAGTCGGACTTGGCGTCGGCCGGCATGTACTCGTCGGCCGCGACGATGTTCCTGGCGTACTTCGGCAGCTGGTCCGGGATCAGGTAGACCGCGTCCGGGCCCTTGCCGGAGGCGATCGCGGTGGCCAGCGCGGTGTCGCGGTTGGCCCACGGGAAGGTCTCCACCTTCACCGTGACGCCGGCGTGCTCCTTCTCGAAGGCCTTGACCAGGCCGTCCCAGTACGCCTTGTTCTTGGCCTCGTCGAAGATGACCGGGTAGGTCCACATGGTGACGGTGTTGCCGTCGTCGCCGCTGCCGGAACAGCCGGCCAGCACACCGGCGGCGAGCGCGGTCGCCACGACGGGGGCGGCGAGGGCGCGGACTCTGGAACGACGGGTGAGAAGACGGGACATGAGGTGGTCCTCCGAGGACGTGAGGGTGGGAAGAGGGGGAGTCACTGCGCCGGGACCGTCTGGACGGTGCCGGTGTGCCGGGCGCGTTCGGCGGCGAACGCCGCGAGATGACTGCCGAGCGAGGTGGCGGGGCCGGAGCGGACCGCCCCGGAGTCACCGGTGGCGACGGCGGTGACGAACGCCTCGACGAGCGCGGCGTCCCCGCCGCCGTGCCCGTCCGCCGCGTTCGACCCGGACGTGCCGAGTTCGTGGACGGTGGACTCGCCGGTCCGGAAGTCCTGCACGGTGACGCGCTCACCGTCACCGACGATCCAGCCGTGCGAACCGAAGATCCGCGTCTGGCGGTGGGTCTGCTCGGTGAACGCCACCATCTGGAAGGTCGCGGTCACCCCGCCCGACAGCTGCATGGCGAGGACCTGGTGGTCGACCACGTCGTTGTCGCTGCGGTACGCGCAGACCCCGTACGGGCCCTCGCGCAGGGCCTGTACGAGACCGGCCTCGTCGGTCGCCTCGGTGACATGGGTGACCGGCCAGACCGCGCCCTTCTCGCGCAGCGTCGGCATGTACAGCTTCAGCGCGCTGTACGGGCAGCCGGACTCCACCGCGCAGTCCAGGCAACGGTCCGCTGACCCCGCCGGGGCGTTCTCGGGCCGGAAGTGCTTCAGCCCGCCGAAGCCGGTGACCTGCTCGATCCGGCCGCCCATGATGTACGTGATCCAGTCCAGGTCGTGACAGGACTTGGCGAGCAGCATCGGCGACGAGTCCTTCTCGCTGCGCCAGGGACCGCGTACGTAACTGTGGGCGTAGTGCCACCAGCCGACCGGCTCCAGATGGTCGATCGAGACCAGCTGCCCGAGCACACCGGAGTCCACGACCTCCTTCACCAGGTCGGTGTACGGGGTGTACCGCATGACGTGGCACACCGCGAACAGGACCCCGGCCCGCTCCACCCCTTCCACGATCCGGCGGGTCTCCTCCTCCGTCGGGGCGAGGGGCTTCTCGGCGAGGATCGCGTAGCCGGCCTCGGCCAGGGCCAGCACCGGCTCCACATGGAAGCGGTCCTGGGTGGCGACGATGACGGCGTCCGCGATGCGGTTGTCGACGAGCGGCCGCCAGTCGTCGAACTCGACCGGTGCGCCGGCGGCGGCCCGCGCCGCGGGGCGCGGATCGGCGACGGCGACGAGTTCGGCGCGCTCGGGGTGCGCCTTGATCCACTCGGCGTATGTCAGACCGCGGTTGCCTGCGCCGACGAGCGCGACCCGGACGGGCCGGCCGGTGATCGGGGTATGCGTGGACACGGGGAATCCCTGGTGCTCGGTGGTGCTCGACGGACGGGGTGATCAGAAGCGCAGCGTGGCCGCGGTGTGGGCGACGCGGTCGCCCTCCTCCGGCAGTGCGGTGCGCTCGGCGCCGTCCTCGACACAGCCGGTGTGCAGCAGATGGCCGGCGCCGCCGAAGGCCGCGGGCCGGAGTTCGATCCGGCCACCGGTGAAGGTGGAGCCGGTGGCCCGGTAGCGGTTGGTGCCCTCGGTGACCAGCACATGGGCGGTGCCCTCGGGCGCGGTCGAGTCGAGGCCGGTGAGCTGCCAGTCGACGGTGCGGCCGGAGCCGGCACGCGTGAGCAGGGCGCCGTCCTTGTTGGTCCCGGACAGCCGCGTTCCGTCGATGCGGAGGCGTTGATCCTTGGCCGCCGTCAACTTCAGTCCGCTGTCCCGGAGTTCGCCACCGAGCACGGTGACGTCGGAGTGGGCGAGCGAGACCGGGGCGGTGTCCTTGGAGCCGGTCAGCGTGCACTGGTCGAGGACGAGCGGCCCGGTGCCGTTGAACACGGCACCGTCGACGCCCTTCAGCGTGGTGCGCTGGAGGGTGAGGGGGGCGGTGACGTTGGCCTGGGTGATCTCCGCGCCCGCAGCGAAGGCGAAGGAGGAGTCGGCGATGACGTTGGGGCGGGCGGAGAGGTCCGAGGCCCGGGAGACGATCAGCGGACCGGTGGCCGTGCAGCCCCGCATCTGCACCCCGTCCGCGTTGACCCAGAGCATTCCGGAGCCGGCCAGGGACGGCTTCCCGATGACCAGGACGTCCTCCAGCGTCAGATCGGTGATCTTGACGCGGGCGACGAACCAGGAACAGGCGTGCCGCCGGACGGTGATCCGCTTGGCCCTGCCGCCCCAGGCCGCGCCCGAGTTGGCGAACGTCATCAGGCCGGAGTTGCCGGTGTAGACGAGGTCGTGCTCGAACTGGCCGTGCGTCACGAACGGGCCCTCGTCGTCACCGTCGCCGTGGCAGTTGGTGACGTAGCAGTAGGCCGAGGCCGTGAAGTCGTTGAGGTGACGGGCGTTGGAGGTGTGACAGTCCTCCACGTGCCCGTACAGGCAGTAGATCTGCTGCGTGAGGTAGCCCGCGCCGCCGTAGGTGACGGACTTCGGGTTGGTGAGCGAGCACTGCTCGGTGCGGTAGTACGTGCACCAGCGGCGCATCACCACCGGCCAGAAGGTGCCGACGGCCTCGATGCCGGAGACGTCGCAGCGCACCGCGTACTCGTAGGCGACCGGGTGCGAGCCGGTCATCTCGTCCTCGCCCCAGCCCTCGAAGACCATGTTGCGGACGTGGGCGCGGTCGACGGGCTCGACACGGGTCCAGGTCAGGGTGCGGCCGGCGGCCAGGTCCCAGCCGATCTGGTAGTTGACCCGGATGTGCGTCGTGTCGACGACGTCGGTGACCTGGACGAGACGCTGGATCTCCTTCTCGTACTTCCCCGCCAGTGCGTCGATCTCCACGGCCCACCACTGGCCGACGGCGAACTTCGAGGAGTCGCCGACCTCGAACAGGTCCGAGAGGTCCGGCATCGCCGCGCTCAGCGCGTGTTCGAC
>NZ_JBEOVJ010000032.1:0-80551 GCF_040295435.1 Streptomyces sp. NPDC002809 | reverse complement strand
GGTCGTGGGGGCCGACGGGCAGGCCCGCCTCAGCCAGGTCGTCTGCGACTACGCGGAGTACGGCAGCCGGGACTGAGGGGCGCACGGGGCGAATCCGTCTCCGGCGGCGCGCGGCGCACCGTCACGTGCTGCCGAGTGGCAGGCTCCCGCCACCTCGAAGATCATGACCCGGTCAGGCTCAGCCCGCTCTTCGCTACGGGAGGCCCACCCCGTGTGGCAGTTCTTCGCGGACAATCCCTGGGTGGCCGTGTTCGCCGTCATCACGGTCGGCGCCCTGCTCGGAATGGTCCGGTTCGGCCCGGTGAAACTCGGTGCGGCCGGTGTCCTGTTCGTCGGCCTGCTGGTCGGGGCACTCGACGAGGACATCGCACCCGCCGTGCCGACCGGCGTCTCGGCGCTGGGTCTGGCTCTGTACGTGTACACCGTGGGTCTCGAATCGGGCCCGGCGTTCTTCCGTGAACTGCGCAGCCAGCTGGCGGTGATGGCCGGTGCGGTGGTGGCGCTCGCGCTCACCGCGGTCGTGGTCGGCTATGTGGGGCACAGCGGCTTCGGGATCAGCGGACCGTTCCTGGCCGGTGGCTACGCGGGCATCGGCACGACCACGCCGGGCCTGGCCGCCGCTCAGGAGGCCTCGGCCGATCCGGCGCAGCCCGCGGTCGGTTACGCGATCGGCTATCCGCTCGCCGTGGTCATCACCATCCTGTTCGTGTCCGCGATCGCGGCCCGCCGCCGCTGGGTGGCCCGCCGGGACCCCGGCTCCGGGCCGCCTCCCGTCCTCGTCACCCGTACGGTCCAGGTGGATCACGAGACGGCGTGGGACGAGGTACCGGGCGTCGCGGACCACCGGGTTCTGGCCAGCGAGTACCGCCCCGAGGGCGGCGACGTACTGGTGGCGCGCGGACTCGGGCGGCTGCGCCCCGGTGACCTGATCGTGCTGGTCGGCGGCGAGGACGACGTACGCGCGGCGACCGAACGGCTGGGCTCGCCCGCCCCCGTCCACCTCCTCGACAACCGGCGGACGGTCGACTACCGCCGGATCCTGCTCACGAACCCGGCACTCGCGGGCCACACGATCGCCGAACTCGGTCTCGGCGAGCGTTACGGGGCGGCGGTCAGCCGGGTCCGTCGCGGCGATGTCGACATGCTCGCCCATGACGACCTGGTGCTCCAGCTGGACGACCGGGTACGCGTGGTGATGCCGCGCGAACGGATCACCGAGGTCTCCACGTATCTCGGCGACACGGAGACGAAGGTCAGCGAGGTGAGCGCGGTGAGCCTCGGGCTCGGGCTCACGCTCGGCTTCCTGATCGCCATCCCCTCGTTCACCGTCGGCTCCACCACCCTCGCCCTCGGGACGGGTGCCGGGCCGCTGGTGATGGGCATGATCCTGGGCTGGCGGCGTCGTACCGGCCCGCTGGTGTGGACCCTGCCGACCCGGGCCAACCTGACGCTTCGCCAGCTCGGGCTGCTGCTGTTCCTCGCGGTCGTCGGCCTCACCTCCGGCTACTCCTTCCGCCAGAACGCGTTCTCCCTGTTCGGTCTGAAGCTGGTTGCCGTCCTGGTGATCGGGGCGGTGGTCAGCTACACGCTCATGGTGCTGATCGCGAAGGCGCTCGGGCAGAGCCGGGAGCGGACGATGGGCCTGCTGTCCGGGTACGTCGGCAACCCGGCGATCACCGCATACGCCAACAGCCGGGTCAGTGACAGCCGCGTCAACAGCGGGTACTCGACGCTGTTCGCGCTGGCCATCCTCGTCAAGATCGTCTGCATCCAGCTGATCGTCGGGCTCTGACCTCGGCGTCCGCCGTCTCAGGTCACTGCCCCGTCGGGGTCGCCTTCCAGGAGCAGGGCAGCAAACAGCGCGTCGATCCCGTCCTGCGCAGTGCACGCACCGGGCAGGAGAAGTGGCGCATCCCCCTGTCCGAGGTCAAGTCCGTACCCGGCAGCAACGGCGCCACGCACGGGGCTCCCCCGGCGGCCCCCATCCCGGACACCGCCCTCCTGCTCCCTCGCCTCGACGGCGAGCGCGGCAGCCCTCACCGGCTGATCCCCGGCGGGCGGCCCAAGGGCGCCCGCGGCCTTGCGGTCACCTCATGGCCGGAAAGGCCGCGACGGCCGCCACCTGCCGGAAAAGCTCCCACGGGCGCCGCCGCGACGGCCTCGGTCCGCGTCGTACGACGAATGCCGGGGAGGTGGTCCCGCCCGTCCCGTCGTGCGGTCGCAGGACATCCCGCACGCCTCTACTGCGTCTGCAGTAGCCGGGATTGTCCGCAGCCGCATGACGCCCTGACCGGGGTGGTCCCAGGAGGCTTGAGGAGTTCCCGAGACAGATGTGGAGTCCCTCTTCCATGGCGACATTCTTGTACCGACTGGGCCGGGCGGCCTTCGGACGGCGCCGATACGTAGTGCTGCTGTGGCTGGCGGTCCTGGCGGCCATCGGCTTCGGCGCGGTCAGCGCCCCCGCGGCCCCCGACGACTCCTCGTCGATGCCGGGGACCGAGTCCCAGCGGGCGTTCGACCTCATGGACGAGCGGTTCCCCGGCGCCGAGGCGGACGGGGCCGGCGCCCAGATCGTCTTCGTCGCCCCGGACGGCCGGAAGGTCACCGCCACCGAATACCGGCAGGCCATCGACGCGACGGTGGCCGAGATCACCACGGACGCGCAGGTCGCCGGAGCCGTGGACCCCTTCTCCGCGCACGCCGTGAGCAAGGACGGCTCGACGGCGTACACGAGCGTCACGTACAAGGTGGCGGCCGACGACCTGACGGACGCCGGCAGGCAGCAGCTGCAGGACGCCATCGACCGGGCCGAGGACGCCGGGCTGACGGTGGAGGCCCGCGGGACGGCGTTGTCGGGCTCCGTCGGGGCAGGCGGGATCGGTGAGGCCGCGGGCGTCGTGGTGGCAGCGCTGGTACTGCTGATCACGTTCGGTTCGCTGGCCGCCGCCGGGGTTCCGCTGCTCACCGCCGTCCTCGGAGTCGGTGTCAGCCTGGCCTCGATCATGGCCCTGGGCAGCGCGCTCGGGCTGTCCTCGTCGACCGGGTCGCTGGCGAACATGCTGGGTCTCGCGGTCGGGATCGACTACGCGGTCTTCGTCATCGCCCGCTACCGGGAGGAGCGCGCCAAGGGGCGCGACGCCGAGGAGGCGGCAGGTCTGGCCGTCGGCACCGCCGGGTCCGCCGTCGTCTTCGCCGGTCTGACCGTCGTGATCGCACTGGCCGGACTCGCGGTCGCGGGAGTCCCGACCCTGACCAAAATGGGCCTGGCGGCCTCGGGCGGCGTCCTCGTCGCCGTGCTGGTCGCACTGACCCTGGTGCCCGCGCTGCTCGGCTTCTGGCCGGACGCGGTGCTGGCCCGCCGGGAGCGCAAGGGCAGGAGGAAGCCCGGGCAGACGGGCCGCGTCGGCGCGGCCTGGGCACGGTTCGTACTGCGCCGGCCGCTTCCCGTGCTGATCCTCTCCGTGCTGGGACTCGGAGTGCTCGCCGTACCGGTCATGGATCTGCAGCTGGGCATGCCCGGCGACGAGGCCAAGGCCACGTCGACCACCGAGCGTCGCGCCTACGACGATCTGGCCGACGCGTTCGGGCCCGGCTTCAACGGTCCGCTGACCATCGTGGTCGACGCCTCGCACGCCGCCGACCCGAAGGCCGCGGTCGGCACGATCTCCGAGAAGATCGCCGGGACCGAGGGGGTCGTCTCCGTCTCCGCGGCCCGGTTCAACCAGGCGGGCGACACCGCGATCCTGTCCGCCACCCCGTCCACCGCGCCGACCAGCGAGCAGACCAAGGAGCTCGTCGGCACCATCCGTGACGACCGCCCCGGCATGGAGTCCGGCACCGATGCGACCTTCGAGGTCACCGGCAGCACAGCGGCGAACATCGACATGGCGCAGAAGATGAGCGACGCGCTCATCCCCTACCTGATCGTCGTGGTGGGGCTGGCCATCCTGCTCCTGACGGTGGTCTTCCGCTCGATCCTCGTACCGATCAAGGCCGCCGCCGGCTTCCTGCTCTCGGTGCTCGCCTCGTTGGGAGCTGTCGTCGCGGTCTTCCAGTGGGGCTGGGCCGCCGACCTGCTCGGCGTGCAGCAGACCGGCCCGATCATGAGCATGATGCCGATCTTCCTGGTGGGCATCGTCTTCGGCCTGGCCATGGACTACGAGGTCTTCCTCGTCTCGCGGATCCGGGAGGCGTACGTCCACGGGGAAGGGCCCGGTCAGGCGATCGTCAGCGGGTTCCGGCACAGCTCCCGGGTCGTGGTGGCGGCCGCACTGATCATGACAGCCGTGTTCGCCGGGTTCGTCACCGCCGAGGAATCCATGATCAAGACGATCGGCTTCGGCCTGGCCATCGCGGTGCTGTTCGACGCCGTCGTCGTACGCATGGCCCTGGTGCCCGCCGTCCTTGCGCTGCTCGGGAACCGGGCGTGGTGGCTGCCTCGCCGGCTGGGCCGGCTGCTGCCGCGCGTGGACATCGAGGGCGAGGCCCTCACGCACCATGCACCCCTCCCGCCCGCCGAGGCCGAGGACCGCACCCCGGCAGGTGTCTGACAGCCGCCCGCCGCTCGGGCAGGGCCGTCCATCACTGACCGGCCCCCCGGTCGGGCGCCACGCCCGACACCGACCCGCCTCACCGGCAGGGCCGCCCGTTCACCACGGGCGGCCCTGCCCGCGCGACACCCGGGTCCCCTGCCCGAGCGCGCGACACCGGGGGCCCCTGCCCGCGCGGACACGGCCCGTCCCGCACGATGGACCACGAGTCCCTCTCATCGGAGACCTGATGCCCAACCGCTTCCAGCGCCATCTGCGGGACAACCCGCGAGCCGTCGACTTCCTCGTGATCCCCGCCGTGTTCGCCGTGGCCGTCTTCGCCAGCGTGGTCGGCACCTGGGGAACCACCGCCGAACAGCTCGACTGGCGCCCCGGGGCGGCTCTGGCGGTCATCGCCTGTACAGCCCTGTGGTGGCACCGCAGCCATCCCCGAGTCGTCGCCGCGGTCACAGCCGTCTGCGCCAGTGCGGCCTCCGGCTTCGGATATCTGGGGACCCCGCTCCTGCTCGCGCCGGCCATGGCCGGGCTCTACTGGCTGGCCACCGAGACCGACCGGAAGACCGCCCGCCTCTACGGACTCGCCGCCATCGCCCTCCTGGTGCCCACGGCCCTGATCACCGACCGGTACTCCAACATCGTCCTGGCCACGCTCAACCCCGCCGTCTCGCTGCTGCTGCCGGTCGCCTGGGGTTCGGGGGTCCGGTTGCGCCGTGCCTACCTGGAGTCGCTGCACACCCGCGCCGAGCACGCCGAACGCACGCGTGAGGAGGAGGCGCGCCACCGCGTCGCCGAGGAGCGCGTCCGTATCGCCCGTGAGCTGCACGACGTCGTCGCCCACCACCTGGCCCTCGCCAACGCCCAGGCGGGCACGGCCGCCCATCTGGTGCGCCGCAACCCCGGGCAGGCCGAACACCTCATCACCGAACTGGCCGGCACCACCTCGTCGGCGCTTCGCGAACTCAAGGCCACCGTCGGCCTGTTGCGCAGCCCCGACGACCCGGACTCGCCGCTCGAACCCGCACCCGGGCTCGCCCACCTGCCCGACCTGATCACGGCGCACGAATCCGCCGGCCTGCGCGTCACCGTCACCACCGAGGGGGACGAGCGCCCCCTGGCGCCGGGGGTGGACCTCACCGCGTACCGGATCATCCAGGAGGCCCTCACCAACGTCACCAAGCACGCCGCCTCCCCCGGCGCACACGTCACCCTCGCCTACTCCGGCAGTCTGCTGACCATCACGGTCAGCGACGACGGGAGCGGTATGGGAGCCCCGGAGCCGGCGGGCCGGGACAGCGGTTTCGGGCTGATCGGCATGCGCGAGCGGGCCCGGTCCGCCGGCGGCCGCTTCCACGCGGGCCGGCGACCCGACGGCGGCTTCACCGTCACGGCCGAACTGCCCCTGAACTTCTGATCCCCGAAGGGAACCCGATGCCTCTCCGCGTCCTCCTCGCCGATGACCAGGCCCTGTTGAGGGCCACATTCCGCATGCTGATCGACTCCTGCGACGACATGGAGGTCGTCGGTGAGGCCGCCGACGGCGCGCAGGCCGTCGAGCTCACCCGCGCCCTCCGCCCGGACCTCGTGGTCATGGACATCCGGATGCCGGGCACCGACGGGCTGGAAGCCACCACCGCCATCTGCGCGGACCCCGAGCTGACAGCGACCCGGATCCTGATCCTGACGACCTTCGAGACCGACGAGTACGTCGCCCGCGCCCTGCGCGCGGGCGCGAGCGGATTCCTCGGGAAGGACGTCTCGGCGGACGCGCTCCTCGACGGCATCCGCACCGTCGTCTCCGGTGAGGCGCTGCTGTCCCCCGCGGCCACGCAGATGCTCGTCACCCGCTTCCTCGCCACGCCCGAGCCCGAGACCGGTGGGGCGCTTCCCGGTCGGCTGGCCGCCCTCACCCCGCGCGAACGCGAGGTGACGGCCCTGGCCGCCCACGGCAGGTCCAACGCCGAGATCGCCGATTCCCTGTTCCTCAGCCCGCTCACCGTACGCACCCACATCCAGCGCGCCATGAACAAGCTCGACGCCCGGGACCGTGCCCAACTCGTCGTCCTCGCCTACCGGTCCGGGCTCGTCCGGCCCGGCCCATCGGCTGCGGGCTGATGCCTATGCCTGCACCGGGACCGGCCGGCCGGCCGTCCGTCCGTTCAGACGGCGCGGTCGGCGGCGAACGGGCCGTCGTCGGTGAACACCAGGCCGGCGAAGCGGTCGCCGATGCGGCGGTGGGTGGCGGCGTCCGGGTGGAGCGCGTCGGGCAGCGGTAGTTCGGCGAGATCCTTCTCGCCGTAGAGGCTGCGGCCGTCGAGGTAGTGGAGGTTCGGGTCGTCGGCCGAGCGCTGCGTCACGAGGCGGCTCAATTCGTCCCGGATGATGTTGAGCGTCAGCTTTCCGGCGGCACGTTCCGCGGGGTCGCCCATGGCCGTGAACCGGAGCCTGCCCTCGGCGAGGTTGCTGAAGTCGGGGGCGCTGGGGCCGGGGGTGTCCTCGTGGATGGGACACAGGACGGGCGAGACGACCAGCAACGGGGCGTCCGGATGCCCCTCGCGGATGGTGTCGAGGAAGCCGTGCACCGCCGGAGCGAAGGCGCGCAGGCGCATCAGGTCCGCGTTGACGAGGTTGATGCCGATCTTGACGCTGATCAGGTCCGCGGGGGTGTCGCGCATCGCGCGGGCGGTGAAGGGATCGAGCAGAGCGCTGCCGCCCAGGCCCAGGTTGATGAGCTCCACGCCACCGACGGAGGCGGCGAGGGCCGGCCAGGTGGTGGAGGGGCTCGCCGCGTTGGAACCGTGGCTGATCGAGCTGCCGTGGTGCAGCCACACCCGTCGTCCGCGGTCCGGCGCGGGCTCGACGGAGGCGTCGGTGCGCAGCGCGACGAGTTCGGTGCTCTCGTTGTACGGCAGCCAGAGCTCGACGTCCTTGGCGCCTTCGCCCAGACCGTCGAACCGAACGGTGCCCACCGGGCCGCGCCGGACGTCGACGGACCCGGTGGTCATGTCGGCGATGAGGACGTTGCCGCCACTCGCGTCGGCCTGTCCGGCGAGGCGTCCGTCGACGAGGAGGTCGTACACACCGTCGGGGCGGGGCGGCGCGCCCGTGTACTCCGTCTTGGTACGCAGAGCGTCCAGCTCGATGACGTCGGCCCGGGTACGGAACACCAGCCGTACGCCGGAGGGCTGGGCCTCCGCCATGGCCAGCTGGCCGTCGGCGCACTGCGCTCGGGCCCACGCGGGCAGCCGGTGCGGGCGCAGGCCGCGCTCGGTCCGCTCCAGGTCGAGCGCGCCGCGCAGAAGGTCCGCGGTGATCGGTGTGGTGATCCAACTGGGCTCAGTGTGCATGTCCCTACCTGCTACTCGTGACGTCTGAAGTCTTCGGTCCCGGCCGGCGACGGCCATCGCCGGCCGGCCGGGAATCGTGGTCAGGGTGCGGGCCAGTTCCGCAGCAGCGCGTCCAGTGCGTCCTTGACCCGGGTCCAGGACTCCTGAGAGTCGGGGGCGCTGTGGCTGAAGCCGCCCTGCAGCTCCAGGCTGACGTAACCGTGGAAGACGCTGCCCAGCAGCCGGACCGCGTGCGTCTGGTCCGGTTCCGTCAGGTCGTAGCCGCGCAGGATCGCCCGCGTCATCCGGGCGTGCCGACCACCGGCACTGGCGGCCGCCGCCTCCGGATCGAGCCTGTACTGGGCCGCGGCATAACGGCCGGGATGCTCACGGGCGTAGTCGCGGTAGACGTCCGCGAAGGCGCTCAGGGCGTCCTTGCCGGCCCGGCCCGCCAGGGCGGCCGCGCCACGGTCGGCGAGCTCCTCCAGGGCGAGCAGGGCGATCCTGGTCCGGAGGTCGTGCGAGTTCTTCAGGTGCGAGTACAGACTGGCGACCTTGACGTCGAACCGCCGGGCGAGCGCCGACACGGTCACCTGCTCGAAACCGACCTCGTCGGCCAGCTCCGCCCCGGCCTGGGCCAGGCGGTCCGGGGTCAGTCCTGCACGCACCATGCTCATCTCCCTGTTCGGCATCACCCACTATGCAGATACCTAATACCTTTAGGCAAATGAGTCGGTCACCTAGCCACGGTCCGCCCTCGTACGCGCCTCGCAGCCATGCGGCCCTTGGAGCGAGAAGGCGTCAGCCCTGACGGCCGGGGAGCATGGCCAGGGCCTTGGAGCGCTGTACGACGAGGTCGGCGTAGGTGCCGTCGCGCTCGGCCCAGCGGTGCATGAGAACCCGCTCGACCAGGATCTCGTCCGGAGTGGGGTTCTGCGAGAGCAGCTGCATGACCTCGGCGGCGAAGTCGTCGAGCGGCAGTGCGTGAGGGTTCACCTTCTCCTGGCCCGCTGTGGCGACGGCCGGGGGAATGAGCTCGACGACACTGACGCCTGTGCCGTCGAGCTGCGCGCGCAACGCCTCGGAGTAGGCGTGTACCGCGGCCTTCGAGGCAGCGTAGGCGGGCATGGGCGGGAACGGCAGGAAGGCGATGCCGGACGTGACGGTGACGAAGGTGCCGGCGCCGCGTCGGACGAGTTGCGGGGTGAAGGCGTCGACGACCCGGATGGTGCCGACCAGGTTGGTCTCGATGGTCGTCTGCGCCGCCTCGAAGTGCTCCGGGTCGAGCAGGTCCTCCAGAAGCATCACGCCCGACATGATCACTACGGTGTCCAGCTCGGGGTACCGGGCGAGTACGGCGTCCCGGGCACGTGCGACGGAGGCGCCGTCGGTGACATCGATGCCGAACGCGCCGATGCCCTCGTCGGACAGTTCGGTGAGCGCCTCCGCGCTGCGCCCGCCGACGGCCACGGTGCTGCCCGCCGCGGCGAACCGACGTGCCAGTTCCCGGCCGATGCCGGAAGTTCCGCCGATGATGAGAACGGTGCGGTTGGAGAGTTCCACGTGAGGTCTTCCCTTCGGTTCGGACCACCGCCGGTTCAGGCCCCCGGCGCCATTCAGCGATGGCCTCTGTACTTCTTCGATCAGTGACTCAGTAAGTCTTGACGGCATCCACCGAGCGTGGGAGGTCCCCCGTCTTCCCTGGTCCTGACAGGGCCCCCCCCGAGAGGCGCGCACCGCATTACGGTGGATCCATGAAGAACGAGGGAGCCGAGCACCGGCTCGGCAGCTACCTCCGCGCACGGCGCGAGCTGGTCTCCCCGGCGCAGGCGGGGCTCCCGCCCGGCGGTGGCAACCGCCGCGTCCCCGGCCTGCGCCGTGAGGAAGTCGCCCTGCTCGCCGGAATCAGCCCCGACTACTACCTGCGCCTGGAACGGGGCCGTGACGGCAACCCCTCGCCCCAGGTCCTCGAATCACTCGCGCGCGTCCTGCGTCTCGACGACGTCGAGCGGACCTATCTGCTCGGCCTCACGGCAGCCCGCCCAAGGGCGCCGCGCCGCAAACGGCCCGAGCAAGTACCGGCGCGGGTGCACGAGCTCCTCGCCCACCTCTCGATCCCGGCGTTCGTCGAGGGGCGCGCCTTCGACGTCCTGGCCTCCAACCCCATGGCCGTCGCTCTCTCCCCGCGCCTGCGGCCCGGCCAGAACCGGCTCCGTTCCCTCTTCCTCGATGCCGAGGAACAAGCATTTCAGCAGGACTGGGAGAAAGCCGCCGCCAGCTTCATCGCCGCTCTCCGAACCACCATCGGGGACGACACCGACAACCCCCGCTTCGTCGAACTCGTCGGAGAACTCGCACTGTCCAGTCAGCGGTTCCGCACCCTGTGGGCCCGACACGACGTCCGCAACCTCGATGGAGGCACCGTCACCGTCCACCACCCCGTCGTCGGTGAGCTACGGCTCCACCGCGACAAACTCCCCGTCGACGACGTCATCCTCGCCATCTACTACCCCGACAAGGACAGCGACAGCGACGAGAAACTGCACCTTCTCGCCGCACTCTCACCGGCGAGCCCACCGGCACAGCACACACCGGGCCCCTGAAGTCCTCTCCCCGGCAGCCGGGATGAAGGCAGGAGGCGCCCCCGGCTGCGATGCCTGCGTGTCGTCCGGGAGAGCTTCGCGCAGCCGCCCCACGACACGGCATGACGAGGTGCGGCCCCCGTCCTCCGCAACGCCGCGCGGTCGCCTCGCACTCCGGCAACCGGCGCGGCTACCCTCGACAACTCACGTACTCCACAAGGCCGGTGACGAGTAAGCAGTCGTCGGCTCCGTCGGAGCCATGTCGCCGCGCGCCCGATCGTGGCGCGCCACCAGGGAGCGGAGACCTTTCATGTCCACGGAGACCGGCCCGGCCGTCGATGCCGGGCCGCGCAGCCACAGGATCGTCCCGGGTCCGAAGGGGCTGCCCCTTCTCGGGAACATGCCGCAGTTCGCCAAGAACCCTCTCGCGTTCTTCGAGCGGCTGCGCGCCCACGGCGACATGGTGCAGTGGCGCTTCGGCCGCAACTCCTGTGTGTTCGTGGCAGATCCGGAGTGCATAGGCGATCTGCTCACCGAGACGGAACGCACCTTCGACCAGCCCGGGCTCGGCATCGCCTTCCGTACCGTGATGGGCAACGGCGTCGTGGTGGCGCGCGGCAGCGACTGGCGGCGCAAGCGGTCGCTGGTCCAGCCGTCCGTACGGCCCAAGCAGGTGCGGTCGTACGCGGCGACCATGGCGGACAGCACGGTGGATCTCGCGGACACCTGGTCGGGCGGCGAACGCATCGACATCAAGCGGGAGATGGCGGCACTGACGCAGAAGATCGCCGTCCGCACCATCTTCGGCGTCGACACCCCCGCGGACGCCGAGGCGATGGGCCGGGCCATGGACGTGGCACAGGCGGAGATCGGCAAGGAGTTCGCGGGCATCGGCGCACTGCTGCCGGACTGGGTGCCGACTCCCGGACGGGCCAGGATCAAGAAGGCCGCCGCGGTCATCGACGCCGAGGTGGGCCGGGTCGTCGCCCGGCATCGCGACGGCGGGGACGACCGCCCGGACCTGCTCAGCCGCCTGCTCACCGCTGTCGACGAGACGGGGGCGCGGCTCACGGACCAGGAGATCCGCGACGAGACGGTCACGCTGTACATCGGCGGCCACGAGACGACGAGTTCGACGCTGGTGTGGGCCTGGTACCTGCTGTCCCGCAATCCCGGGGCGCGGGCCGCGCTGACCGAGGAGCTGGACCGGGTGCTCGGTGACCGCGAGCCGGGGTTCGACGACTACGCCCGGCTCACCTGCACCCAGGCGGTGGTCAAGGAGACGCTGCGGCTGTATCCGACGATCTGGCTGGTCACCGGGGTCGCGCAGGAAGGGGCGCGGATCGGCGGAGTGCCGATGCCGGAGGGCACCAGGGTGTGGAGCAGTCAGTGGGCCACGCACCGGGACGAGCGGTGGTTCCCCGAGCCGGAGGAGTTCCGCCCGGAGCGCTGGGACGCGGACGCGGGCGACGAGATCGCGGAGTACGCCTGGTTCCCGTTCGGCGGCGGCCCCCGGGTCTGCCTGGGCACCCGGTTCGCGATGGTCGAGGCGGTGCTGATCCTGGCGGTGCTCGCCCGCCGCTTCGACCTGGATGTGGATCCGGGCACGGTCGACCCCGTGCCGTCCCTGACGTTGCAGCCGGACCGCGAGATGCTGGCCACGGTCCGGGCGCGGTAGCTCCTGCCCGCTGCTGCCCGTCCGCGCGGTGCGGCCGGCCGGCCGACGCCGACCGCAGCGACGACGACGGGCAGCAACGGCGGGCAGCTACGGCAGCGGCACGGCAGCGGCATGACGACAGATACTGAACCGATATGTCCGAACTATCGCCATGAAACGGGCATACCGTTCAGAATGTCCGTGTCGGCCGTACCGGCCACCGGGGCCCTCGGGCCACGTCCGCAGGCCACGACCGCAGGCTGTCGATCCAAGGGGAGAAACATCATGCGTCCGAGTTCCGCTCTCACCGCCGCGCTCACCGCGGCGGCCGCCCTGGCCGTGACGGCCACCGGAGCGTCGGCCGCGGCCGGCGCGGCCTCCACCGGGGCGCCGGTCCGCCCGGTCCACTGCCAGGAGAAGTCGCTCAGGATCTCCGCCTCGCCGGGTGGGCAGCACAACGTGGCGCGGATCGCCGTCACCAACCGGGGCGGCCGCACCTGTGTCGTGGACCGTATCCCGACGATCACGTTCCGGGGCCTGGACGGCTCGGCCCAGCCCGTCCCGCCCGCCACCAGCGGTTCGTACGTGCTCTCGCCGGGCGAGCGCGGATACGCCGCCGTCCGCACGGCTGAGCGCGGTACCACCCAGGGGCATGTGGTCCGCAGCCTGTCGGTGGCGGCGGACCCCGCGCACTACGGGGTCACCTTCGGCGCGGCCGCTGTGGGCATGGACCGGGGCATCCGCGTCTGGGAGCCGGTGACCACCCTGTGGCACACCTCGCGGGGCGCTGCGGACCGGGCCCTGGCCGGCGCGACGCACTGACCGTACGAGGGCGGGGAGACGGAGCCGTGAACGGCTGTGACTCCCCGCCCCGCAGACGCGCTACAGCGTGACCGTGCCTGTTCCCTCGGCCGTCCTGCCCGTCGGCTCCGCCACCACGCGGTACGGGCGGTCCGTGCCCTGGGAAGTGACGGTCAGGGTCTCCCCGTCCCGCACCACCCGGAACTCGGCGGCTGTTTCGCCCGTCAGGTCCGGCACCGTGACGGACCTGCTGTCACCCGCGGCCGCACCACCGAAGACCCGCAGCGTGAGCCCGTCCAGCCAGTCGCTGTCGGGACGCTGGTCGTCGGCACCCCACGGGAGCACCGCGCCGGGGCGCACCAGGACAGGCAGGCTGTCGAAGCCGTGGGTCTCGTGGCGCCAGACCGGCCCGGTGACGGTCTCACCGGTCAGCAGGACGGTCCAGGTGCCCTCGGGCACGTAGTACTCGACCTGTCCGTCCTCCGTGAAGACGGGCGCGACCAGCAGGTCGGGCCCGAGCATGTACTGGCGGTCCAGCATCCGTGTCGTCGGGTCGCCGGGGAACTCCAGCAGCATGGGGCGCATCATCGGGACGCCCGTGCGGTGGGCGGTCGCGGCCGCCCCGTACAGGTACGGCATCAGCCGGTGCTTGAGCAGGGTGAACTTCCGGGCGACGTCCACCGCCTCCTCGCCGAACGCCCACGGCACCCGGTAGGACACGTTGCCGTGCAGCCGGCTGTGCGAGGACATCAGGCCGAAGGCGAGCCACCGCTTGAAGACCGCCGGGTCGGGCGTGCCCTCGAAGCCGCCGATGTCGTGGCTCCAGAAGCCGAAGCCGGACAGGCTCAGCGAGAGTCCGCCGCGCAGCGACTCGGCCATGGCTGTGAACGAGGCGAAGCAGTCGCCGCCCCAGTGCACGGGGAACTGCTGGCCGCCTGCCGTGGCCGAGCGGGCGAAGAGCACCGCCTCGCCGTGGCCCCGCTCCTTCTCCAGGAGTTCGAAGACCGTGCGGTTGTAGATCTGCGCGTAGTAGTTGTGCATCCGCTCCGGGTCGGAGCCGTCGTGCCAGACGACGTCGGTGGGGATGCGCTCGCCGAAGTCCGTCTTGAAGCAGTCGACGCCCTGGTCGAGCAGGACGCGGAGTTTGCTGTTGTACCACTCGCGCGCCGCAGGGTTGGTGAAGTCGACCAGGGCCATGCCGGGCTGCCACAGGTCCCACTGCCAGATGTTGCCATCGGGTCTGCGCACCAGGTAGCCGAGTTCGGCGCCCTCCGCGAACAGTGCGGACTTCTGGGCGATGTACGGGTTGATCCACATGCTGATCCGCAGGCCGCGTTCCTTGAGCCGGGCCAGCATGCCCTCCGGGTCGGGGAAGACCTCGGGGTCCCAGAGGAAGTCCGACCACTGGTACTCGCGCATCCAGAAGCAGTCGAAGTGGAAGACGGAGAGCGGGATGTCGCGCTCGGCCATGCCGTCGACGAAGGAGGTGACGGTCTCCTCGTCGTACGAGGTGCAGAAGGAGGTGGTGAGCCAGAGGCCGAAGGACCACGCCGGCGGCAGGGCTGGGCGGCCGGTGAGCGCGGTGTAGCGGGCCAGCACCTCCTTGGGCGTCGGCCCGGCGACGATGTAGTACTCCAGCGACTGGTCCTCGACGCTGAACTGCACCTGGCCGACCGACTCCGAGCCGATCTCGAAGGAGACCTTGCCGGGGTGGTTGACGAAGACGCCGTAGCCGCGTGACGAGAGGTAGAACGGGATGTTCTTGTAGGCCAGTTCGCTGCTGGTGCCGCCGTCGGCCTGCCAGATGTCGACGGTCTGGCCGTTCTTGACGTACGGGGTGAACCGCTCGCCGAGGCCGTAGACGTTCTCGCCGATATCCAGGGCGAGTTGGGCCAGCATGTGGTGGGCGCCGTCCGGCGTGGTGGCGAAGGCGGTGCCCTTGGCGTCGACTCCGGTGAGGCGCCGGCCCTCGGCGTCGAGGAAGGTCAGGCCCCAGGGACCGTCACCGTCCGTGCGCAGGGTCAGCGGGCCGCTGGTCAGTTCGGTGACCGCGCCGTCCCGCCGGGTACGGGCCCCGGCGGCCGCCGCGTCGAGGCCGGGGAGGACGAAGTCGGGTCCGCGGTGCACCGTGCCGGCGTGGTGGGTGGTGCGCACGCCGATGACTCCCTCGGCCGGGGAGAAGCATTCGACCGTGATGAGCGGGGTGTTGAGGGTGTCGCCGCGCTCGGCCACATGCTTGACCGCCGCGTAGGCGGTGAACTGACCTTCGCCGACGTGCAGATCGCGGATCTCGGTCGCGTAGGAGGCGCGTACGCCCTCACGCATGAGCCAGAAGCCGTCGGTGAACTTCATGCGGACTCCTTGCCGGGGGCAACTGGTTGGGGAGAGGCGGGGACAGCGGCGCGCGGAGCGGTCCGGTTCACCGGGCGTCCCCGGTGAAGGCGATCCGGGCGAGGCGCACCGTGCCGCTCAGAGTGACGCGCAGGTCTCCGGTGCCGGAGGCGTTCAGCCCGGCGTGGACGGTGCGGTAGTCGTACGCTCCGTCGGTGGCGGCGACCGGGACGGTGACAGTGGTGCCGTCGACGGTGATCCGTACGGCCCCCTCCCCCGACGCGGACACCTCGACGCCACTCACCCCGGACGCGAAGTCGCAGCGGCGGTAAAGGAGTTCGTTGCTGTCGGCGACGGCGGTGACCACGTCACCGTCGGTCTTCGTGCGGTCGACGATCTCGGTGCCCAGCTGCTCGTCGTAGTCGGCGGCGTCCAGACCGCGTGCCAGGACGGCGCGCGGTCCGGCCGGGTCGCCGTCGACGGTGACGACGGCGATGAGCCGGATGTCCGCACTGGAGGCGCCTGCCTGGATCTCGTACGTTCCCGGGTCGACGGTCCAGCGGCCGTGCGCCACGTCCCAGTGGCCGAGCTCGGCGACGGGGACGGTGAGGTCGACGCGCTCCGCGGCGCCGGGCGCCAGGTGCAGCCGGCGGTGGCCCGCCAGCTGGCGCAGGGGCCGGGCGACGGACGGAGCCACCGCGCGCACGTACAGCTGGGCGACCTCGTCCGCGGCGACGGCCCCGGTGTTGGTGACGGTCAGCGACACCCGCAGGAGGTCGCCGTCGCGGTCGGCGTTCAGGGCGCTGTAGGTGAACTCGCTGTACGACAGGCCGTGGCCGAACGAGTAGAGCGGGGCGCCTTCGTAGTAGAGGTAGGTCTGGCGGGAGCCGATGATGTCGTAGTCCAGCAGACCGGGCAGTTCCGCGTCGGAGGTGTACCAGGTCTGCGGCAGCCGGCCGGCCGGCGAGACGTCACCCGCGAGGACGCGGGCGAGCGCGGTTCCGGCGGCCTGCCCCCCGTGCGCGGTCCACAGGAGTGCGGGGAGCGTGGCCGCCGCGTCGGTGAGTGCGTACGGGTAGGCGGAGGTGACCGCGAGGACCGTGCGCGGGTTGGCGGCGTGGGCGGCGCGCCACAGGCGTTCCTGCTGGGCGGGGAGGTCGAGGGTGGTGCGGTCCTCGGTCTCACGGCCGTTGATGTGCGCGTCGTTTCCGGCCACCACGACCACGACGTCGGCGGCGGCCGCCGCGCGGGCGACGGCGTCCTCGCCGCGCTCGGTGACCTCCAGCTCGAAGACCGTTCCGGCGGCCCGGTCGGAGCCGGAAACTTCCTCGCCCGGGGCGGCAACCTTTACACCGTCGGCGGCAACAGAGACATACCTACCCGTTCCCACGTGCAGAAGGCGGTGACCGTCCGCATGGCCCTCCGCCGCCTCCCAGCGGAACGTCTCCTGGACGATCCAGCCGCCCGGCTCGTCCGCAGAGGCGCGTACGAAGCCGTCCTCCGCGACGGAGAGATAGCGTCCGGCCGGTTCCCGCAGGGTGATCACGCCATTGCCCCAGTCCACGAGCGCCAGCTCGGACGGGGTGTCGCCACAGGTCAGCGGCGGCAGGTCGGTGCGGCCCGCGAGCAGTGCCGGGTCGAGGGCGCCCTCCGCGCCGCGCACCGGCTCCTGGCTCTCGTCCACCGTGGGAATCTGCAGCCAGCCGTCCGCGCACTTCAGCCGGACCAGGTCCGCGCCCTCCGCGAAGACGATGCGGTCGGCGCCGAAGCGTTCCCGCAGTCCGTCGAGCGGGGTGGAGCGGTGGATGAGCGTACCGCTGTACCAGTCGAGCTTGCAGGCGTCCGCGAGGAGCCCGACGACGGCGACGGTCTTCCCGGCGGCGGGGTCGAGCGGCAGCAACCCGTCGTTCTTGAGCAGCACGACGGCCTGCTCGGCGGCCTCCAGGGCGAGCGCCCGGTGGCCCTCGGTGTCGAAGTCGGCGGTGTCCGCGTACGGGTCGATCTCGGGGTCGAACTCGCCGAGCGAGAAGCGGAGTTCGAGCAGCCGTCGGACGGCGGTGTCGATGTCGTGCTCGTCGAGGAGTCCGCGCTCCAGGGCGCCGCGAATGCGGCCGGTCATGACTGCGGAGTCCTGGCCGTGGTCGGTGAAGCTGTCGACACCGGCGCGCAGGGAGGCGGCCGTCGCCTCTTCGTGGGTGTCGAAGTAGTGCTCGGAGTCAACGAGGTTGGACGGCGCCCCGGCGTCGGAGCAGACCACCAGGGACCGGTCGGTCCAGGCGCGCAACTGCTGGGAGAGCAGCGGCGAGACGTGGTTGGGACGCCCGTTGACCAGGTTGTACGCGGGCATGACGCCGGCCACCGCGCCCGCCTGCACGGCGTCACGGAAGGCCTTGAGGTCGTACTCGTGCAGAACCCGCGGGCTGACCGAGGACGAGGTGACGTCGCGGCCGGTCTCGTTGTTGTGCGCGAGCCAGTGCTTGAGGACGGGGGCGGTCCGCCAGTAGAGCGGGTGGTCGCCGCGCAGCCCCCGGGTGTACGCGACCGCGATGGCGGAGGTCAGTCCGGCGTCCTCGGAGTACCCCTCCTCGCCGCGTCCCCACAGTGGGTTGCGCAGCAGATTCACGGTCGGGGCCCAGACGTTGAGGCCGACGCGGTCGTCCTGGGCACGCTTGGCGCGGACCTCGTTGCCGACGGCCTCGCCGACCCGGCGCACCAGTTCGTCGTTCCAGGTGGCGCCGAGTCCCACGGCCTGCGGGAACACGGTCGCCGGACCCATCCAGGCCACACCGTGCAGGGCCTCCTGGCCGGTCCGGAAGGCGCCGAGTCCGAGCCGGTCGACCGCCGGAGCGAACTGGTGCAGCATCGCGATCCGCTCGTCGAGCGTGAGCTGCTGAAGCAGATCCTCGACGCGCTCGGCGAAGGTCAGCTGCGGGTCGCGGAAGGGCTGCGGTTGTTCCGTCACGTGCGGGTCCCCTTGGAGAGGTGGGAGGTATTCCGGTTCCTGTGCCTCGTACGGGCGACCGAGGAGCCTGGGAAGATCTTTCGAAGCGCTTCGATGCTCCGTGGCAAACCCCGCGCATGTCAAGGGCCCGTCCCCGACCTCCGTACGCGACGACCTCCCATTGCGCCAGGAAACGGTTCGGAAACAGGTCGGAGGAATCTGGAAACGGACTCTTGTGCGGCTGAGGCCCTTCACTTAACCTCGCTGCAACATCGAAGCGCTTCGACAGAGCTTCGATGGGGCGCCCGGCGCCCGTGAACTCCCCGGGACGGCGACAGGTTCTGCCGCTTCCCTGTTGAACCGCTTCACCTGCGGCCGGTCACGCCGGCTCAGTCAGCAACGCTCCACCTCAGACACAGGAACCGAACGGCGGTCGCCCGCCACGTGTCGTCCTGGTGCGCCTCGAAGGGTTGACGCAATGACGCCGAATTCCACCCCCTCCTCCACGGCTCCGAGCCGGAGAAGCTTCCTCGCCACGGGCGCGGTCGCCGCTGTCGCCGTGGCCGGCGGGGTACCGCTGCTCGCCGCGTGCGGCGGCTCCGGCTCCGGTTCCAAGGACAAGGAGGGCGCGACGACGGGCAAGGCGCTCCAGAAGGTCGTGCCGGCCTACGCCCCGCTGAACCTGGTCCAGCCCGACGTCGCGGGCGTCAACGGTTCGAGCCCCGGCTTCACCAAGCTGCCCGACCCGCTGGTCGTCTCCGTGAAGTCGGTCCCGGGCAAGGGATCGTCGTTCCGGGTCATGACGCCGCTGTGGGGCACCGTCCCGAAGAAGAACAACCCGTACTACACAGCGGTCAACAAGGCGGTCGGCGCCACGCTCAACTTCGACCCGCAGGACGGCAACACGTACCAGGACAAGATCGGCGCGGTCCTCGCCGGCTCGGACATCCCGGACGTCATGACCATCCCCGGCTGGAACATGCAGGGACAGATCCGCAACGCGATCACCGCCAAGTTCGCGGACCTGTCCCCCTACCTGGCCGGCGAAGCCGCCAAGAAGTACCCGAACCTGGCGAACATCCCGACCGGCGCCTGGCAGTACTCCGTCTTCGGCGGCAAGCTGCGCGGCCTGCCCATGCCGACGCCGGTCATCGGCAACGCGCTCTTCTACCGCAAGGACCTGATCGGCTCCGGGGCCGTACCGGCCAGCGCCGACGACCTGCTGGCCTTCGGCAAGGAGCACACCGCTCCCAAGCAGAAGGTCTGGGCGTTCGACGACCTCTGGACCTGCATCCAGATGATCTTCGGTGTGCTCCCCGACGCGCCGCACTACTGGCAGTTGGAGAACGGCAAGCTGGTCCACAAGATCGAGACGAAGGAGTACCGCGAGGCCCTGGCCTTCGCCCGCAAGCTCCACGACGGCGGGTACGTCCACCCGGACGCCGAGGCCGGCAAGGACGCCGACGCGAAGATCCGCTTCACCAGCGGTCATGTCGTGATGTACAACGACGGCACCGGTGGCTGGAAGGGCATGGTCACCGAGCAGGCGGCCGCGAACCCCGAGTTCGACATGCAGGCGCTCGACTTCTTCGGCGCAGACGGCGGCAAGCCGACCCTGTGGCAGTCCGACCCGGCGGGCATCTTCACCTTCCTCAGCAAGAAGCTCCCCAAGGAGAAGATCGAGGAGTTCCTCGCGATCGCCGACTACGCCGCAGCGCCGTACGGCACCGAGGAGTTCATGCTCACCAACTACGGCGTCAAGGGCACCCACTACACGATCAAGGACGGCGCCCCGACCTACACCCCGCAGGGTGTCGAGGAGGCTCAGCCCTCCACCTTCCTGTTCCTCGCCTCTCCGCCCACCTCCATCGCCTACCCGGACCAGCCGCAGCTGGCCAAGGACTACGCGGGCTGGATGGCGCGCCAGGCCCCGAACATCAAGAAGCCCCTCTTCTTCGGCATGCAGGTCGTCGAGCCGCAGCGGTACGCCTCCCTGTACACGCCCTTCGACGACCTCCAGAAGGACATCCGCCGCGGCCGCAAGAAGGTCAGCGACATCGACGAGGCCGTGAACACCTGGAAGAAGAGCGGCGGCGACAAGCTGCGCGCCTGGTACCAGGACGTTCTCGACAAGAACGGCTCCGGCGTCTGACACGTACGACACGCACCGGCCGTACGCAGGACAGCAAGAAGGCCGCCGGGCGCACGACCCCCGGCGGCCGGGGCGGAGAGCACGACATGGGGAGCACACGGTGAAGCCACGGGCCACGGTCACGACCGACCCGGACCGCACCGCCGACGGGGCCGGAGCCCCGGCCGGCGGCAGCGGTGACGGTGACGGCAAGGACGGAAGCGGCACACGGACGGAGCGGTCCCGCGCGATCGGTACGCGCGGATCCCGTACGACGCGGAAGGTGAAGAGGCCGAAGAAGCCGGCGAAGGCGCCGACGGGCACCGGGCCGCAGGCGGGCGGCATCACCTGGCGCCAACGGCTGCGGCGCGATCGCACCCTGGTCCTGATGACCCTGCCGGCCATCGCGCTGCTGCTGCTCTTCAACTACATCCCGTTGCTCGGGAACATCGTGGCCTTCCAGGACTACGACGTGTACGACCTGGGCATCACCGGCAGCCCGTTCGTCGGCTTCGACAACTTCACCCGGATCTTCGAGGACTACCGCTTCTGGGAAGTCCTGATCAACACCCTGGTCATCTTCGTCACCCAGCTCGTCCTGTTCTTCCCCATCCCGATCGCCATCGCACTGCTGGTCAACACGATCATGAGCGCGCGGGTCCGGGCCTGGGTCCAGGCAGTCGTCTATCTGCCGCACTTCTTCTCGTGGGTGCTCGTCGTCACCGTCTTCCAGCAGATGTTCGGCGGTGCCGGGCTGGTCGCCCAGTGGATGCGCGAACACGGCCACGAGGGCTTCGACCTGATGACCAACCCGGGCTTCTTCAAGTTCCTGGTCTCCGCCCAGGCGGTCTGGAAGGACGCCGGCTGGGGTGTGATCGTCTTCCTCGCCGCGCTCGCCGCCGTCAACACCGATCTGTACGAGGCCGCGGCCGTGGACGGCGCGGGCCGCTGGCGCCGCATGTGGCACGTCACGCTGCCCGCGCTGCGCCCGGTCATCGCGCTCCTGCTCGTCCTGCGGGTGGGCAGCGCACTGAACCTCGACTTCGAGCAGATCCTGCTCCAGCGCGACCAAGTCGGCGCCGGTGCTTCCGAAATCCTGGACACCTACATCTGGTGGACGGGCATCAAAACCGGCGACTTCGGCTACGCGGCAGCCGCCGGAATCTTCAAGGGACTGTTCAGCGTCGCCATGGTGCTGGGTGCCAACAAGGTCGCCCACATGCTGGGCGAGCAGGGGGTGTACTCCAAGAAATGACAACTCTCCTGGAACTTGAGAAGGACCCGGCAGCGCCCGCACCGCGCGCCGAGACCCCGCTGCAGCGCGCGCTGCGGATGGAGCCCCGACCCGTGTGGGAGGAGGAGCCCACCAAGGTGGGTCTCGCCTTCAAGGGCTTCGGACTTGTCGCGATCTGCGCGATCGTGATCATCCCGATCTGGGTGGTGCTCGTCACCAGCCTCTCCGACACAAAGGCGATCAACGACGCCGGCGGCCTGGTCGTCTGGCCGAAGAGCATCACGTTCGTCGCCTACAAGGAACTGCTCAGCGGTGGCGCGGTGACCCGCGCGGCCGCCGTGAGCGTGGGCCTCACCGTCGTCGGCACGGTGGTCAGCATGGTGGTCTCGGTCCTGTGTGCCTACGGGCTGAGCCGGCGCGACTCCTACGCCCACCGTCCGCTGCTGATGACCCTGATGGCGACGATGTTCTTCGGCGCCGGGCTCATCCCCACGTACCTTCTGGTCACCGGCATCGGGCTGAGCGACAGCTACTGGTCGATGATCCTGCCCAGCGCGATCAGCGTCTTCAACGTGCTGGTCCTGCGCGGCTTCTTCATGGACACCGCGCCCGAACTCATCGACGCGGCCCGCATCGACGGTGCCGGCGAGTGGCGGATCCTGCTCCAGATCATCATGCCGCTCTCGCGTGCCGTGATCGCCGTGATCTCGCTCTTCTACGCGGTGGGCTACTGGAGCCAGTGGTTCAACGCGATGCTCTACATCCAGGACAGCGAGAAGTACCCGCTGCAGATGATCCTGCGCCAGCTGGTCCTCCAGCACCAGGTGCCCCCGGGGGCCATGGGTGCGGCGGTCAGCAACGGGTCGATCAACAGCCTCGCCGTGCAGATGGCGGTCATGATCCTCGCGCTGATCCCTGTCGCGATCCTGTCGCCGTTCGTCCAGAAGCACTTCCAGAAGGGCATGCTCACCGGCGCCGTGAAGGGCTGATCCCCAGCATACCCCCGGTACGGGGCCGGTCCGCACGCTTGCCGGAACCGGCCCCGCACCCTCTCGTCCCGCCCCCCTCGTTCTCGTTCTTCTGCCCTTGCCCTTGCCCTTGCCCTTGCCCTTGCCCTTGCCCTTGCCCTTGTCCTTGCCCTTGTCCTTGTCCGGAAGGTGTTCGCCGTGCGCACTTCGTCCGCGCCCACGCCCAGTCGTAGAACCGTGCTCGCGGGAGCGGCCGTCGCCGCGGCCGCAGTGGCCCTGCCGGTCGCGGGCCCCGCCGCGGCCGCGTCGAAGCACCACTCGGACAGCACCTTCGAACCCCACCGCTGGCGTACCGCAGCGATCGGAGGAACGGGTTTCGTCACCGGAGTGCTGTTCCACCCCTCCGTGAGGGGACTGGCGTACGCCCGCACCGACATCGGCGGCGCCTACCGCTGGGACGACGCCAGGGCCCGCTGGACCGCGCTCACCGACCACCTGGGCTGGGACGACTGGAACCTGCTCGGCATCGAGGCCCTGGCCGTCGACCCGGCGCACCCGGACCGCCTCTACCTGGCCTGCGGCACGTACGCCCAGTCCTGGGCGAGCCCCGGCGCGGTACTCCGCTCCGAGGACCGGGGATCGACCTGGCAGCGGGCCGACCTGACGGTGCGGCTGGGGGCCAACGAGGACGGGCGCGGCGCCGGCGAGCGGCTGCTCGTCGACCCGCGGGACAGTGACACACTCTGGCTCGGTACCCGGCACGACGGGCTGCTGCGCTCCACCGACCGGGGTGCGACCTGGGCTCCGGCCGACTTCCCCGCCGCCGCGTCGGCGAGCGGTCAGGGCGTGATGTTCCTCGTCGCCGCGGGCCGGACGGTGTACGCGGGCTGGGGCGACGGCGGCAGCGCGCTCTACCGTGCAGACGGCTCCGGCGGCTGGGAGGCCGTGCCCGGACAGCCCTCCGGGAGCGCGGCGACGAAGGTCCCGGTCCGGGCCGCGTACGACGCCCGGGGCCGTGCCCTGTACGTGACCTATGCGGACGCCCCGGGCCCCAACGGGCAGTCCACCGGCTCCGTCCACCGGCTCGACACGGTGACGGACACCTGGAGCGAGGTCACACCGGTACGGCCCGACGCCGTGGCCGGTGACGGCTTCGGCTACGGCGGTGTCGCGGTCGACGCGCGCCGCGCCGGCACCCTCGTCGTCACCACCAACAACCGCTGGTCGCAGATCGACACGGTGTTCCGCTCCACCGACGCGGGTGCCACCTGGACCTCGCTCAAGGACGCCGCGGTCCTCGACGTCGCGGAGACCCCCTATCTGCGCTGGGGCGGGGAGTCGGCCAAGTTCGGCTGGTGGATCCAGGCCGTGGCCGTAGACCCGTTCGACTCGCGGCACATCGTCTTCGGGACCGGCGCGACGCTCTTCGGGACCCGCGACCTCGTCCACTGGGCCCCGGAGATCCGAGGTCTGGAGGAGTCGTCGGTACGCTTCCTGCTAGCCCCGCCGACAACGGGCGCCCGCCTCCTCAGCGGTCTGGGCGACATCGGCGTGATGTACCACGACACGCTGACGTCCTCGCCCTCGCGCGGCATGGCGTCGAACCCGGTCTTCGGAACGGCCACCGGACTCGCCCTGGCCGCGCTCAGGCCCTCGTACGTCGTCCGGACCGGCTGGCCGTCGGGTTCCACCTCCGCCGGGGCGTCCTCGGACGACGGCGGCAGGACGTGGCAGCCATTCGCCGCCCAGCCCGAGATCGCCGCCTCGGCCCCCGGTCCTGTCGCGGTCTCCGCGGACGGATCAGTGCTCCTCTGGTCGTTCGTCCACTGGGACGGCACCAAGTACCCGGCGCACCGATCCACCGACGGCGGAGCGAGCTGGACCGAGGTCGCCACGTTCCCCAAGGGTGCGGCACCGGTCGCCGACCCGCTCGACGCGCGTCGCTTCTACGTCTACGACACCGACACCGGAGCGGTCTTCCACTCGGCTGACGGCGGCGCGACCTTCGCCCGGGGTGCGGCCGGACTCCCGTCCGGCGACGCCCAGTTCAAGATGGCGGCAGCCCCCGGACGCGGCGGTGACCTGTGGCTCTCCGCGAAGGACAACGGACTGTTCCGTTCGACGGACGGCGGGCTGACGTTCACGGCGGTGGCCGGCTGCCAGGCCTCGCACGCCCTGGGCTTCGGCAAGGCGGCTCCGGTGAAGGGCCGCAAGCGGCCCGGTGCCGACTATCCCGCGGTATTCCAGACCGGCAGGGTCTCCGCGACGCACGACGGCGTGGCGGTGCTGCGCTCGGACGACGCGGGCGCCACCTGGGTCCGGATCAACGACGACTCCCACCAGTGGGGCTGGACCGGCGAAGTGATCACCGGTGACCCCCGCGTCCACGGCCGTGTCTATCTGGGCACCAACGGCCGCGGCATCCAGTACGCAGAACCCCAGTAAGGAACGAGAGACGCCATGCCGTCCCTGCGCGACGCAGCCCGTGGCCGCATCCTCTTCGGAGGCGACTACAACCCCGAGCAGTGGCCCGAGGAGGTGTGGGAGGACGACGCCCGCCTGATGAAGGAGGCCGGCGTCAACTCCGTCACCCTCGGCGTCTTCTCCTGGGCGAAAATCGAACCACGCCCAGGAGCCCGGGAGTTCGGCTGGCTGGACCGGCTGATGGACCTGATGCACGCGCACGGCATCGGCGTCGTCCTCGCCACCCCGACCGCGTCCCCGCCGCCGTGGATGGGGGCTCGGCACCCGGAGACCCTGCCGCGCACGGAGGACGGCTCGGTCGTCTGGTACGGCTCGCGGCAGCAGTTCTGTGCGAGCTCACCCGTCTACCGGCGCTACGCCGCGGCCCTCACCGAGGACCTCGCGGCGCGGTACGTGGACCATCCGGCGCTCACCGTGTGGCACATCAACAACGAGTACTGCACCCACTGCTGGTGCGACGAGACGGCCGCCCACTTCCGCCGGTGGCTGCGCAGCCGCTACGGCACCGTCCACGCGCTCAACGAGGCGTGGGGCACGGCGTTCTGGAGCCAGCGCTACGACTCCTGGACGGAGATCCTGCCGCCGCGCAAGGCGCAGTACATGAAGAACCCGGCACAGGTGCTGGACTTCAAACGGTTCACCTCCGACGCGCTGATGGAGTGCTACGTCGCGGAGCGCGACATCGTCGCCCGGCACACCCCGCGCATTCCGGTGACGACGAACTTCATGCCGCTCTGGTCGGGCCAGGACGCCTGGGCCTGGTCGGCGCAGGAGGACATCGTCTCCGTCGACATCTATCCCGACCCCCGGGACCCGCAGGGCGGCCAGTACAACGCGATGCTCGCCGACATGACGCGCTCGCAGGCCGCAGGCCCGTGGATGCTGATGGAGCAGGCGGCGGGGCCGGTCAACTGGCGGGGCGTCAACCATCCCAAGCCCGAGGGCCTGAACCGGCTCTGGTCGCTGCAGGCCGTGGCGCGCGGGGCCGATGCCGTCTGCTACTTCCAGTGGCGGCAGTCCCGGCAGGGGTCGGAGAAGTTCCACTCCGGAATGCTCACCCACGCCGGCGAGCAGGGCCGCACCTTCCGCGAGGTCAAGCGCCTGGGGGCGGAGCTCGCCACGATCGGCCCGGCCGTCGGCGGCGGTGACGTACCCGCCGACGTGGCGATCCTGCACGACTGGGACTCGTGGTGGGCGGGCACGCAGGAGGGCCGGCCGTCCTCGTTGCTGGACTACACCGAGGTCGTGCAGCGCTGGCACCGCGCCCTGTGGGAGAACGGTGTCGCCACCGAGTTCGCCCGCCCCGACGCGGACCTGAGCCGGTTCAAGGCGGTCGCCGTACCCCATCTGTATCTGCTCACCGACGCCTCGATCGACAATCTCGTGGCGTACGCACAGGGCGGCGGAACCCTGGTCTGCGGTTTCTTCAGCGGCATCGCGGACGTGGACGACCGCATCAGGCCGGGCGGCATGGACGGACGGCTGCGCGAGCTGTTCGGCATCCGCACCCTCCACGAGTGGTGGCCGCTGGACGCCGGGACGACCGTGGAGTGCGACGGCTTCGAGGGCACCCTCTGGTCGGAGGAGCTGGAGGCGGCCGAGGGCACCGATGTGGTGGCCGCGTACCGCGACGGCGAGCTGGCCGGGCTGCCCGCGGTGCTGCGCAAGGACCGCGCCCGCTATCTGTCGACACTTCCGGAGCCGGAGGCGTTGCGTGCGCTGCTCGGCGACGTGGTGCGGGAGGCAGGCGTGGAGCCGGTGCTCGCCGGGCTGCCCGACGGGGTGGAGGCGGTCCGTCGCGGCGGGCTGCTCTTCCTGCTCCACCACGGGCGGGACACCGTCACCGTAACCGTGCCGGGTGCGCACGAGGACCTGCTGACCGGCCGGAAGGTCGAGGACCTGGTCGAGCTGGGGCGCTACGGTGTGGCCGTGCTGCGGAGCGCCGCGCCATGACCGACCGCACCCACATCGACGGCACATGGGAGCCGCGTCCCGCAGACCGCTGGGAGGACGCCTTCCTCGGCGGCAACGGCCGGCACGGGGCGATGGTGTACGGGGACCCGGTCGACGACCGGGTCGTCGTCAACCACCACACCCTGGTCCGGCCCAACGGCAGCGAGCACCTCCGTCCGCCCGAACTCGCGGACCGGCTTGACCAGTTGCAGAGCGACCTGCTCGCCGGGGACCTCACGGCCGCCGAGCGGTTCGGGGCGGGCCGGCCGCTGGTGTGGGTGCAGCCCTTCCATCCGGCCTTCCAGACCAGGATCCGGCCCACGCCCGGCTCGTCGTCCGGTTCCGACGGCGCCGAGCCGCCCCCGGGCTACCGCCGCACCCTCGACTTCGCCACGGGTGAGATCACCGCCGCGTGCGAGGGCCGGCGGAGTCAGGTCTTCGTCTCCCGCGCCGACGACGTGATCGTCCAGTACGTCACCGGCCCCGGCCTCGCGGTGGACCTGACCCTGGACCACGCGCTGCCGGGCGCTCCGCCGCGCCTCGCCATCGGCCGCAGCACCGTGCTGACACCGGGAGGCGGCCGCCTGTCCCTCGGGGTGGGGTACCCGGACAGCGAACTCGCCTACACCGGCGTGACCGTGGTCCGGGCGGACGGCGGCAAGGTGTCGGTCGCGGGTGAGGGCATCCGCGTCGAGGGGGCGCGGAGTCTGCTGCTGCTCACCCGGGTGCGGCGCCACACGGGCAGCCTGGACCTGGCCGCGGAGTGCGCGGCGCTGCCGGACGACGACTACCCGACGCTGCTCGGCCGGCACCGCGCACTGCACCGCCCGGCCTTCCGGCGGGCCTCGCTGACCCTGGACGCCGATCCGGCCGAACGCGCCCTGCCCGGAAGTGAGCTGGTACGCCGGCCGGGCAGCCCCGCACTGCTGGAGCGGCTGTTCGCGGCGGGGCGCTACCACCTGTTCTCCTCCTCCGGGGTACTGCCGCCCCGGCTGACCGGCCTGTGGACGGGTGACTGGAACACCGCCTGGTCGGGGGCGTTCACGACCAACGCCAACCTCAACCTCCAGATCGCCTCGGCGGCGGCAGCCGCACTGCCCGAGGTGTCCGAGGCGCATGCCTCCTTGGTGTACGGGCAGTTGGCCGACTGGCGGGACAACGCCCGGGCGCTCTTCGGGGCGCGCGGCATCGTCGCCCCGTCCCACACCGACGGCGAGTCCGGCCACACCCGCCACCATCAGCGGGCCTATCCGCTGCATCTGTGGACGGCCGGTGCGGACTGGCTCCTGGAACCGCTGATCGAGCACGCCGAGACGAGCGGGGCGACGGATCCCCGGCTGGTCGACGCGCTCCACGAAGTCGCGCTGTTCTACGAGGACTTCCTGACCCGCACCGCACCCGACGGCACAGTGGCCATCGTGCCGTCGTACTCACCGGAGAACCGTCCGGCCAACGCGAGCTGGGGGACGGTCAACGCGACGATGGACCTCGCGGCGGCCCGTCACGCGCTCACCGAATCGGCCGCCCGCTCCCCCACCGCTCCGGCCTCCGCACGGCGGCGGGAGCTCGCGGACCTGCTCCCGGACTACCGGGTCAACGAGGACGGCGCCCTCGCCGAGTGGGCGTGGCCGGGCCTGGAGGAGACCTACGACCACCGCCATCTCAGCCACCTCTATCCGGTGTGGCCGCTGGACGCGATCAATCCGTACGACACTCCCGGGCTCTCGGCCGCCGCGCACCGCGCACTGGAACTGCGCGGGTCGGAAAACGACTCCGCGCACGGGCACCTCCACCATGCGCTGATCGCCGCACGCCTCCGGGACGGTGTGCGGGTCTCCGCGGCGCTGGACTCCGTGCTGTCGGGCGACTTCTTCCACGACTCGCTTATGAGCGCCCACTATCCGTCCCGCAACGTCTACAACGCGGACGCCGCCCACGCGCTGCCCGCGGCGGTCATCGAGTCGCTCGTCCAGTCGACTCCCACCCGGCTGGTCCTGCTGCCCGCACCACTGGCGGGCTGCCCGAGCGGCGAACTGCGCGGCGTACGCACCAGGTTCGGCGCCGGGCTGGATCTGCGCTGGCGCTCCGACGGCACCGCGACCGCTGTGCTGCACCCCACCCGAGACGCCCGGATCGATGTCCGCACGGGCGCCGGCAGCACCCTCACCGATTCCTCCGCCGGAAACCCCTCGGCCCCACTGGAGCTGAGGGCCGGCGTGGACCGCGTCCTCGAACTGGGGCCGTGGTAGCTCCCCCCACCCCATCCCCCCACCATGGAAGGACAACCATGGCAACACGCACCCGCACCCTCGGCAGGTTCGTACTGGCCCCGGCAACGGCGGTGGCCGCCGCCGCCGCCCCCGCCCAGGCCGCGATCTGGTCCTCGTCGGACCAGTGGGGCAACTACACCACCTCCGACGGATACACCCTGTACAACAACATCTGGGGTTCCGGCGCAGGCGCACAGTCCATCTGGGCCAACTCGTCCGGCAACTGGGGAGTCCGGGCCGACCACCCGAACACCGGCGGCATCAAGTCGTACCCCAACGCCAAGAAGGTCGTCAACAAGTCCATCACCTCGCTGTCGTCGCTCACCAGCAACTACAACGTCACCGTCCCGTCGTCCGGTGCCTACAACACCTCGTACGACATCTGGGACAGCGACTACGACTACGAGGTCATGCTCTGGGTCAACTACAACGGCGCCGTGGGCCCGCTCGGCACCTCGCAGGGAACGGTGACCCTCGGCGGTCACACCTGGACCGTCTACAAGGGCGACAACGGGGCCAACGAGGTCTTCTCGTTCCTGCGCACCTCGGACTCCACCTCGGGAACGGTGAACATCCTGCCGATCCTGAAGTGGATCAAGGACACCAAGGGCTGGTGGGGCAACGAGACCATCGGTGACGTCCAGTTCGGCTACGAGATCACCTCGTCGTCGGGCGGACTGGACTTCACGACGAACAGATTCGGTGTCTCCTCGAGCTGATCCGTACGCACAGGGAGCCGGCCCCCGCACGGGGGCCGGCTCGTGGGCGCGTCCGCACCTGGCCCTACCGCGGGGCGGGCCCGGTGCTCTCACGCACCGTCAGCTCGGGTGCCAGCAGCTCGACTTCGTCCGTGCCGCGGCCGGAGAGTTTGGCCACGACCTGCTCGACCGAGCGGCGCCCCATCTCCTGCGCGGGGATGGCCACCGAGGTGAGCCGCACCGAGGCCTGGGTGGCCACCTGTTCGGGGCAGATCGCCACCACCGACACGTCCTCGGGCACGGCCCGGCCCTGCTGGCGCAGGAGGTTGAGCAGCGGCTCCACCGCCGACTCGTTCTGCACGATGAACCCGGTGGTGCCGGGGCGCTCGTCGAAGATCCGGGACAGGGTCTGCGCCATCGCCGGGTAGCCGCCCTCGCAGGGCCGGTGCAGCACCCGTACGCCGGTCTCCTGCGCCTTGGCGCGTATCCCGTCGACCGTCCGCTCGGCGAATCCGGTGTGCCGCTCGTACACCGCGGCCGCCTCACCGATCACGGCGACCTCGCGGTGGCCGAGGCCGGCGAGATGGTCCACGCAGAGCGCCCCCGTCGCCTCGAAGTCGAGGTCCACGCAGGTCAGCCCTTCGGTGTCGGCGGGCAGCCCGATGAGCACGGCGGCCCGGTCGGTGTCGCGCAGCAGCGGCAGCCGTTCGTCGTGGAGCTCGACGTCCATGAGGATCATCGCGTCGGCCAGCGAACTGCCGGCGATGCGCCGCACAGCGGCGGGGCCCTCCTCACCGGTGAGGAGCAGGACGTCGTAGCCGTGGGTGCGGGCCGTGGTGGCGACGGCGATGGCGATCTCCATCATCACGGGGACGTACATGTCGGTGCGCAGCGGCACCATGAGCGCGATGATGTTCGACCGGCTGCTGGCGAGCGCCCGCGCACCGGCGTTGGGGTGGTAGCCGAGCTGCTGGATGCTCGACTCCACCCGCTCCCTGGTGGGGACCGAGATGGACCGCTTCCCGCTGAGGACATAGCTCACCGTGCTCGCGGAGACTCCGGCGTGCTGCGCGACCTCGGCAAGGGTGACCATTCGGCTCTCCATCAAGGGACATCGTCGGACACCGGCACGGAAACCGGCCTGCACCGGCAGTTCCAGTCAGATGCGGCGAAGCGCTTCGACTTCGCCTGCTCCGCCTGTGACATGCCCGGATGATTCGAGCCTAGACCTGCCCACACAGCGTGTCCATAGCGCTGTCGAAGCGCTTCGACTCGATGTCCCGGCGGCCCGCCGCCCGGGACCTGCCGTGGCGGCGACCTTTCGGCTACCGCCACGATATGCCCGGCCCACGGCGCGGAACATCAGGGGGACGCGCGGTTCCGTGCGGCTCAGGAGGCCGACGGGGTCCAGCTCCCCAGCCAGTCGGCGATCTCCTGCCCGGCCGCCCCGCTGTCACTGAGCTGCGGCCGGTCGCCGCTCGCCGCCCCGGCGCCCGGTCCGTCGTTGCCGTACTCCGCGAACCGGTCGTCCTTCCAGGAGAATCCGCTCATGTCGGTCCACGGCGCCGGCCGGATCGCGGCGCTCAGGGTGGTGTCGCGGACGGTGGTCATCGGGTCGAGCGCGGCGTCGCCGCCCGCGTGCCAGGGACGCCCGAGGTAGAAGCTCGCCGCGGAGACGTCACCGTTGACCGTGGAGTTGTTGATCAGGAAGCCCTTGCGGTCGGCGGCCGTGCTCGGGGCCGTGATGTAGCCCGCGGAGCTGCCGTCCCACCGCTTCTTCAGGGTGATGACCGAGGCGTCGATGACTGCGCTCGCCCGGCCGAAGATGAAGTCGACGTTGCCGACGACGTTGGAGTTCCTCATGTAGACACGGCCGAGCCTGTCCTTGGCGGCCGTGTCGAGGAGCAGCGTGTCCTGGTCGCCCTCGGTGATGACCGAGTCGAGGAACACCTTGTCGGCCGCGGTGCGCAGCGCGACGGCCTGCAGCCCGCTCATGCCCTGGTGCGCCGCCTCGTCGAAGTCGTTGGCGACGGTGAGGTTGCGGGCCTGGAAGCCGTCCGCCTCGGCGGCGACGGTCGCGCTGCCGCCCGTTCCGTACGTGCCCGACCCATCGGGCTTCTGTGTGCCCGAGGCGTTGTCGTAGACGATGACGGTGCTCTTGCGACTGGGTCCTGTGCCCTGGAGGGTGACGTTCTGCTTGGTCGAGGGGATCTTCACCGGTTCGCGGTAGGTGCCCGGCGCGATGGCGATGACGACGCGGGCCGTGTTCCCGGCGGGAACCGCGTCCACGGCGGCCTGCACGGTGTCGTACTGACCGCTGCCGTCCTCGGCGACGGTCAGGGTGGTGGCGGCCGCGGCGGCGGTGGACCCCGTCACCGTCGTGGAGCGCGGCCCTGCTCCCGCCTTCACCAGCGCGGGCACTTCGGCGGCGCTGTCGAGCGTGTAGGCGTAGGAGGCGTGAGGGTCGAAGGACGTCCCGCCACCGCTCTCGTTGCGTCCGCTCGTACCGGCGAAGATGCTGCCCCGCTGGACCAGGGTGGCGGTGCCGTCCCGGGTGACGGGGTTCTTCAGGCCCTCGAAGTAGCTGTTCTCCAGGACCATGTCGGTGTGCCCGCGGGCGTAGTTGCCGTAACTGGCCGTGATGTCCGTGCCCGGGTCGTCCTGGAGGTAGTTGTTGTACAGGTGCGCGTGGGCCACGTTGTCGGTCGAGGGGTTGCGCTGCTCGGTCTCGTGGAACCAGTTGTGATGGATCGTGATGTCGGCGGTGGTGTTCTCCGTCCAGCCGATCCCGAAGGCCTTGTTGTCGTGCTGGAGCCGGTTCCAGGACACGGTGAGGTACGTGGTGTCCTTGCGGCTGTCGATCAGTCCGTCGGCCATGTTCCGCAGGTCGTTGTGGTCGATCCACACATGATGGGCGCCGTCCATCTGGATGGCGTCCCAGTCGTGGTCCTTGTCGTTCCAGATTCCCGCGTAGGAGTCCCGGATCGTCAGGTTGCGGATGATGACGTTGTGCACTCCCTGCCCCAGGAAGAAGCCACCGCCGACGATGTGACCGGAGGTGCCGGAGCCGATGATCGTCTTGTCCGAGGCGACCTTGATCTCCTTGCCCTTGGGATCCATGGCGATGGCCGCCGCGACGACGATGACGTAGGGCTCCGTCGCCGTCGCGTACTTCTCCAGGTCGGCGAGGGTGCGCACGGTCACGGTCCGGCCGCCGCGCCCTCCGTACGTGCCGTCCTGCCCCAAGGCACTGACCGAGGCGTAGCCGTCGGCCTCCTCCTCGGCCCGGACCGAGGAGGAGGCTGCGGAGGAGAAGGCTGCTGCTGCGACCGTGTCCGGAGCGTCCTGCGCTCCGGACAGTCCGTTCGCCGTGGTGGCGGCGGCTCCGGCCGCGAGGGCGGTGGCGACCACTGCCGCCAGGGCCAGTCGCGCTCTGCGGCTGCGGTGGCTGCTGCCTGCCGGCGCGTGGGGGGCGTGCTGTGCCGTTCGGCGTTCCACTGTCATGACCTGAACCGTTCCCGTCGAGGAGATGTGGCGTGCAGGTACTGGTCGCCACCGGCGGACGCATGGTTGCCGGGCGATCCGCCGGGAGACGTGAAGAACCCGTTGCGCCCCGGCCCGTAGACCCCCGCCGGGTCGGTTCTCCGGAACACGGGATCCGCGTTCTACGCCCAGGAGGACGCGGACAGCGGATCGGTGCCGGTGAGTGTGAGCAGACCGAGGCTGTGGTCGGGGGTCCAGCAACCGCCGGCGGAGTGGACGAGGTGGGTCTTCCAACTCGTTGTCACCAGCCAGTAGTTGCCGTTGCGGTACGAGATCCGGGGGCCGCCCCCTGCTACGCCTTGGCCGGGTTGCTGTACGGGCGCCCCTCGGCCGCCGATGCGGGTGCCGGCTGCCCCAGGACCGGCGCGAGCAGCAGGGCGCTCAGCAGGGTCAGTAGGCGAGCGGACGCGCTGCCCGGCACGAGGGCCAGGAGAAGCGCGGCGGGGAGGACCGCGAGGATCCTTCTGCGGGTGGTACGGCTCATGAGGGGACCTCCTGCGTTCGGGTACGGGAGGAGCGCGGGCTCGTACCGCAGTCGCCACGGAGGAGCGTGTGGTTGCCGTGAATGCCACCGGCTGAGGAAGTCCGGCGATGCGGTGCGACTCCGCAATGTTCGGCATTTCGAATGATGCCGAGTTCACCGGTGTGCGCGGAAGAACTCGGTGAGGTCGTGCGCAAGGAGTTCGGGCTCTTCGTGGGCGGCGAAGTGTCCGCCGCGAGGCATGCGCGTGTACCTCGTGATGTTGTACGTGCGCTCGGCCCAACTGCGGGGCGGCTGGGTGAGGTCGGCCGGGAACAGGGCGAGGGCCGTGGGCACGTCGACCCGCTCGACCCTCCTCGTCAGCCGCTGGGCGTATTCGTAGTAGGGCCGGAAGGAGGTCGAGACGGTGCGGGTGAACCAGTAGAGCGACGCCTGCGTGAGGAGGAAGTCGTCGCTGAACCGGGACGACAGGTCACCACCGCAGTCGCTCCACGCACGGTACTTCTCGACGATCCAGGCAAGCAGCCCGGTCGGCGAGTCGGCCAGGCCATAGCTCAGCGTCAGGGGGCGGGTGCTCTGTTGGTGCTGGTACCCGCCCTCTTCCGCGGACCACACTGCGACGGAATCGAGGTACGCCTGCTCCTCGGGGGTGACATCAGCGGCGTCATGGGCGGCCGGGCCGGCGACGGCCATCAGATGGATGCCCACCACTGCCTCGGGGTGAGCTTCGCCGAGCCGGGAGGTGATGCCGGCACCCAGGTCGCCCCCGTGCGCGGCATAGCGCTCGAAGCCGAGTTCGTCGTGCATGAGCCGGTGCCAGATCTCATGTGTCTGCGGCGGCCGAGCGAGCGAGGGCCGTTGAGGCGAGAAGGCGAATCCGGGCAGCGAGGGGACGATGACGGTGAACGCGTCGGCTGCGTCGCCTCCGTACCGCGACGGCTCGGCCAGCCGGCGGGCGAGGGCGGTCAGTTCGATGAAGGAGCTGGGCCACCCGTTGGTCAGGACGACCGGCAGGGCTCCGGAGTGTTCGCCGTCGAAGCGAAGGTAGTGGACGGGGGTTCCGTCGATATCGGCGAAATGGGACGGCAGGTCGTTGATGGCGGCCTCGTGGGCACGCCAGTCGTATGCGGAGGCCCAGTACGTGACGAGGCGTCGCAGTTCACCGGAGTCGGTGCCTGCCTCCCAGCCGGTGGCGGGCCAGGGGGTCGGCCAGCGGGTGTTGAGCAGCCGTGAGCGCAGTTCGTTCAGTTCGGTCTCCGGTACGGAGATCAGGGCAGCGTGGGGGGTCATGGGGGCTCCGGAATTCCGGGGAGTGGCGGGAGGCGGCAGAAGGTGGCGGGCCCCGTGGAGCGGTGCCGGCTACTCGACCGATGCGTCGTCGTGGCGAGGCAGCGGTGTGCGTTCCTCGTCGGCCGCAAGGGACGGGGCGTGGCATTGACGGGTGGTGGCGTCGCCCCGGTCGATGAAGTCTTCGTACACCCCGACCTTGAAGCGAATCAGGTCCAGGGACTCCGAGAGCCTGCCGATCTGGGCAGTGACGTGCGCTTGGTGCTCGCGCATGAGCGTGAGCCGCTCCTTCTCGTTGCCGGTCCCTTCTCTGACGAGGTCGGTGTACCGCCTGAGCGCGGGCAGGGGCATGCCCGAGGCGCGGAGAATGATGCAGACGGTCAGCCAGTCGACGTCATCCTGGCCGTAGAAGCGGCGCCCGCCGGGCCCTCGTCGCACGGGATTGACGAAGAGGCCCTCACGCTCGTAGAAGCGCAGCGCGTGAACGCTCAAGCCGGTGCGTTCGGCGACCTGTCCGATGCTCAGACTTGCAGTGGTCTCGACCATGCCAGTCAGGGTAACGGGCTTGATCTAGAGCCGACTCCAGATCCTAGGGTCCCTCGTGCGGCCGACACTTCTGTCGCTCCGCATCCCGGGCTGAACGGACAAGGGGCTTCTCCATGCGCTATCGCACTCTCGGCAGGACCGGTATCGAGGTCAGCGTCCACTGCCTCGGGACCATGATGTTCCAGGACGGCTGCAACTCCGATCACGAGGACTGCGTCCGCATCATCCACGCCGCCCTCGACCAGGGAATCAACTTCGTCGACACCGCTGACATGTACGGACAGGGCGAGTCCGAGGAGATCGTGGGAAAGGCGCTGCGGGGGCGCCGTGACGACGTCGTACTCGCCACCAAGGTCCACTTCCCGATGGGTGAGGGCCGAAACCGCGGTGGCAACTCACGACGTTGGATCCTCAAGGCGGTCGAGGACAGCCTCAGGCGCCTGAAAACCGACTGGATCGACCTCTACCAGGTCCACTTCCCCGACCACTCCACCGACATCGAGGAGACCCTCTCCGTACTCAGTGACCTCGTGCACCAGGGGAAGATCCGGGCCTTCGGCTGCTCGAACTACCAGGCCGACGAGATCGTCGAGGCACACCACGTCTCCGAACGGCGCGGCCTCGGGCGCTTCCGCACCGACCAGCCGCCCTACTCGATCCTGGCCCGCGCGATCGAAGCCTCGCTCCTGCCCGCCTGCGAGCGCTACGGCATGGGGGTCATGGTCTGGAGCCCCCTCGCCTTCGGATTCCTCACCGGCAAACACCGCAGGGATCAGCCCATCGACCTGAATTCCGGACGTGCCGCGCTCCGGCCGGCGTTCTTCGATCCCGCGATCGCCGAGAACACCGCCAAGCTCGACGCCGTCGAACAGCTCGTCGACCTCGCGAGAAGCATCGGCTGCACCCTCCCGCAACTCGCCATAGCCTTCACCGTGGCCCACCCGGCCGTGACCTCGGCGATCATCGGACCGCGGACCATGCAACAGTTGGAGGACCTGCTCCGGGGCGCCGCGCTCACCCTGGACGATGCGGCCCTCGACCGGATCGACGAGATCGTGCCGCCCGGGACGAACCTGTACAACCCCGCAACCTCGTTCCCACCGCGATCACTGACCGAGACCGCCCTGCGGCGCCGCCCGCTCGCCGACCGACCGGCAGCCTGAGTGGCTCCATCGCGGTAACGGCCGGGCCCGCCATTCAGGGCGTCACGGACCTGCGCCGTGCGAGTCTGGTGACTCGGCCGACCCGGCGGCCGTGCCGGGCGGGCCGGCGGTGAGCCCTGGCGGCGGCTACGTGGCGGACTCCTGGTGCCGTGTGGCGTGGAGGCTGCCGAGCAGGGACAGCGCCTGAACACTGGGGCTTCCCGGTTCGGCGTGGTAGATGACCAGCTGCTGGCCCGGCGCGCCGCGGACGTCGAAGGTCTGGTAGACGAGATCAAGGGGGCCGACGTCGGGGTGGAGCAGTTCCTTTCCGGAACGGGACTTCCCGTGCACGGTGTGGGAGGACCACAGGGCGGCGAACTCCTCGCTCTGCTCGGTCAGGGAGCCGACGAGGTCGTGCAGGCGCCGATAGTGCGGGTCCAGCCCCATGGCATGGCGCAGTCCGGCCACGACCGCTTCCGCCGCCCGCCCCCACCGCGTGAAGAAACTCCGTCCGGCAGGGTCGAGGAAGGTCATGCGGGCCATGTTGTCCACGTCCTCGAACGGCGAGAACAGTGCGTCGGCCAGCGCGTTCGAAGCCAGGAAGTCGTTGGCCGGGTTCAGGACGAACGCCGCGGCGTTCGGATACCCGTCCAGCAGCTGCCGCAGCGCGGGACTGACCGCCTCGCTCGGCTGCGGCCGCTCACTCTCCGGTGCGGTGCCCGCCAGCCGGTACATGTGCTCCCGCGCCTCGTCGTCCAGCCGCAGCGCGCTGCTGATCGCTTCGAGTATCTGCGAGGAGGGGCCGCGCTCTCGGCCCTGTTCGAGACGGGCGTAGTAGTCGCTGTTCATCCCGGCCAGGACGGCGACCTCCTCCCGCCGCAACCCCGCCACCCGGCGCGCACCGTAGGAGGCGAGCCCGACGTCGTCGGGCTGCAGGCGGGCGCGGTGGGCACGCAGGAAATCTCCGAGATCGTTACTGGTCATCCCTCCAGGCTAGGCCGCATCCACTCCGCGTGCCTGGGTGCGCCGTGCCCAGGCACGCGCCGCCCTGGTTCGCTCCCCCCGGCCCGCTCAGGCTGGTGGCAGGACTTGCCAACATGAAGGAGCCAATGGTGAGGAACCCTCCGCTGAAGAGAGCGGCCGTGCCCAGCACGGCCAGGATCCTTCTGATCACCGGCGTCAGCAGCGGCCTCGGCCGCGCCTTCGCCACCGCCGCGCTGGACGCTGGCCACACCGTCATCGGTACCGTCCGCAAGGACGCCGACGCACAGGCCTTCACCGCCCTCAGCCCGGAACTCGCCCATGCCCGCATCCTCGACGTCACCGACGACCAAGCCGTGTTCGCCGTGGTGGATGAGGTGGAGAAGACCGTCGGCCCGATCGACGTGCTGATCGCGAACGCCGGCTACGGCCTGGAAGGGACCTTCGAGGAGACGCCCTTGGCGGACCTGCGCGCCCAGTTCGACGTCAACGTCTTCGGCGCCGCATCCACTGTCCAGGCCGTCCTGCCCTTCATGCGTGAACGGCGCCGGGGACACATTCTGGCCGTGACCTCCATGGGCGGCCTGGCCGGCTTCGCCGGAGTGTCCGCCTACTGCGGCAGCAAATACGCACTCGAAGGCATCCTCGAATCCGTCGGCAAGGAAGTCACCGCCTTCGGCATCCACGTCACCGCCATCGAGCCCGGCTCCTTCCGCACCGACTGGGCCGGACGCTCGATGACCCGCGTTCCGCGCACCATCCCCGACTACGACAATCTCTTCGAACCCATCCGCGCCGCACGCCACCAGGCCGACGGCCGGCAGCTCGGCGATCCGGCCCACGCAGCCGCCGCCGTCCTGCACATCCTCGACACACCCGACCCGCCCGCCCACCTCGTCCTCGGCTCCGACGCGCTGCGCCTCGTCCGCGCCGGACGCGACGCCGTCGACCGTGATCTGAACACCTGGGAAGGACTCGCCCGCTCCACCGACTTCGTCCAGGAAGACGACGCGCGCAAGTAGGCGGCCCCGCCCGGCCGCCGCTGTAGCGGACGGCGCGGTGTCCCCCGGGCCGGGCCGCGCGCTGGGTCGCGGCCGGCCGAGGAACAGGCCCTGGACGTCCCGCCCGAGGAACAGGGCCCGTACGTCCCGACCGTGTGAGTGACCGTTCAGTTCTGCCGTGGCAGCAGCTCCGCCTCGAACCGGTCCAGGAAGGCGTCGATGGAGGCGTCGGTGGAAGGATCGGCGGCCCGGGCCCCGGCGGAATAGATCACGAACTTGGTCAGGCCGGCCTCGATGTACGCGTCCAGCAGCCGGTGCAGTTCCGGCCAGCCGGCAGCCACGAGATCCCCGGGGTCGCTCTCCGGAACGCGCCGCCGAATCACCTGGGCGAGGTCGTCCGGGATGCCGCCCTCGGCGACGGTGAGGCTGATCCCGAAGTGGTCGGGCTCGATCTCCCGGCCCGCTTCCGCCGCCGCGGCCTGAATGGCCTCGCGGGCCCGTCCGGCGGCCTCGGGGGTGAGGAACGACCCGAGCCATCCGTCCCCGTACCGCCCGACCCTGCGCAGTCCTGCGGGTGCGCTGCCCCCGAGCCAGATGTCCAAGGGCCTCGCGGGCAGCGGCCCGATCCGTGCGGCGTCGACTCTGAGGAACTCCCCTTCGAATCCGGCGACTTCCCCGCTGAGTGAGGCCCGCAGCAGCTCCAGGGACTCGTCGAACAGCGCCCCGCGCCGTCCCTCGGGTGCGGGGAACAGCTCACGCTCGCCGGTCCGGGCGGGCTGGAGCCCGAACACCGGGAGCACGCGCCGGGGCGAAAGACCGGCCAGGGACGCCAACTGCTTTGCGACCAGCACCGGGTGACGCCCCGGAAGCACCGCGACCGACGTACCGACCTTCAGCCGGCTCGTCCGTGACAGGGCGTGCGCCATGCCGATGAAGGGATCGACCGCGTCCGAACAGACCTGCTCCGACAGCCAGAGCGAATCCACTCCGCCGCTTTCGAGACGGTCGACGATCCGGCTGAAATCCGACAGGGATGGACCGGCACCGAGTCCCACACCGAAACGGATCTTCATGGCGCTCACGATACGCGCGCGTACGGAGAGGGCGCAGCCACCCGGTCTCAGCCACCGAGCAGAACAGGAAAGGCCTCCATGTCGTTCTGCGTCATCACGGGAAGCTTGCGGATGTCCGCATCCGGCACCGCGAGCCGCAGTTCGGGGAAGCGCCCGAAGAGCGCGGGCAGGGCGATCCCCGCCTCGACGCGGGAGAGCGCCGCACCGGGGCAGATGTGCGGGCCGTGACCGAAGGTCATGTGCCGGATGGGGGTGGGGCGGGTGATGTCGAAGGCGTCGGCGTCGGGGCCGTGCTGCTCCGGGTCGCGGCCGATCACCCGGTAGGAGATGACCACTCCCTCGCCCTTGGCGATGACGCCGTCACCGACCTGGATGTCCTCGGTGGCGAACCGCATCAGCAGGTGGGTGGTCGGGGTGTCCCACCGCAGGGTCTCCTCGATCACGGTCTGCCAGGAGACCTCCCCGCCGAGGACCATCCGCAACTGGTCGGGGTTGGCCAGCAGGGCGCGTACGGCGTTGAGGATGAGCCCGATCGTGGTCTCGTGCCCGGCCGCGACCATCGCCTTGAGGTTGCCGATCACCTCTTCCTCGGTCAGCGGTTCGCCGCCCTCGTCGGCGAGGATGAGCGCGGAGGTCAGGTCGTCGGTCGGCCGCGCGGTCTTCTCCCGTACGAGCCCGGCGTAGAAGACGTCCAGGTCGGCGAGGAGGGCCAGGCGCTCGTCCTGCGGGGTGAGCATCGAGAAGAAGGCCTTGTACCGGCGGGTCAGCATGGCGTTCGCGGCGGGGTCGACCCCCATCAGCATGCCGACGACGCGCATGGGCAGCGGCTGCGCGAACACGGACTTGAGGTCGACGACGGCTCCGCCCCTGCCACCCTCGGCGAGCGCGTCCAGCAGCTCCTCGGTGAACTTCTCGATGTCGGGGCGTATCGCCTCCAGCCGGCGGGGCGTGAGCGCCTGGGAGGTCTTGGTCCGCAGCCGGCGGTGCTCGTCGCCGTCGACGGTGAACATGGACCGGCCGGCGTCGATCATCCCGATGAGCGGCCACGCGTGCGTCACCTCGCCGCTCTGCCACAGCCCCCAGGCGTCGAGGTCCTTCACCAGCCGCGGATCGAGCAGGAGCTGCCGGGCGTCCGCGTGCCGGGTGATGGTCCAGGCCGGAACACCGAGCAGCTCGATCCGGGCCAGTGGCCCGGCGTCGCGCAGCCGCGCCGTCTCACCGTCCAGGTCCTGGACCATCGGGTCGATGACGACGGTCCCGCCGTCCTGGGCTGCTGCCTGGGCGGCGGCGTGAGAGCAGTTCACGAGAAGTCTCCTGTCGTACGAACGGGGGTGAACCGAACAGGGAGCGCGGTGGAGCCTCGAAGGAACGCGGAAGGCCGTCGCACGAGTTCGTCGGCGGGGACACCGAGCTGGAGATCGGGCAGCCTGTCGAGCAGGACCTCGATGCCGGTACGGGCGATGATCTCGGCGATCTCCTGGGCGGGGAACGGGCATCGGTACTCGCCGTGGCTGAAGGCGAGATGTGCGCCGTTGCCGCCCTGTGCGGATGCTCCGGTGTCCGACATGCTCTGGCGGATCAGGGGGTCGGTGTTGGCGGCACCGAGCCCCAGCAGCAGCATGTCCCCGGCCTTGACCCGCTGTCCGCCGAGCTGCGTGTCCCGTACGGCCCAGCGTCCGGCGAGTATCTGGGTGGGCGTGTCCTCCCAGAGCACCTCGTTCATGGCCTCTCCGATGCTGCGCCGGCCGCGGGCCATGGAGTCGGCGAACTCGTCCTCGGTGAGCATCAGCCGAAGGGAGTTGCTGATCCAGTCGGCGGTGGTGAGGTGCCCGGCGGCCGTGATGGCCATCAGGTCGAGCATGTACTCCTCGTCGGTGAAGGCCTCGGGGAAGGCGAGCATGCGCGAGGTCACGTCGTCCCCGGGTGCGGCCCGCTTCGTGGCCACCAGCCGGGCCATGTGTTCCCCGAACCGCAGATGGGCGCTCTGCGCGTCCGGGCCGCCGTCGGCAAGATCCTTCAACACCCGGGCGATGTCGGCGCCTTCGGCGTCGGGGAACCCGATCAGCCGGGCGAGGACGAGGACGGGGAGCGGATCACAGAAGTCGGCGACGAGGTCGGCCGTACCGCGGCTGCACACGTCGTCGATGAGCCGGTCGGCCAACTGCTCGCAGTGGCTGCGGATCTGATGCGTATCGGCGCCTTCGAGGGCCGGACCGACCATACGGGCGTGCCGTCGGTGCTCCTCCCCCGCGCTGAAGTAGATGGACGGCAGGGGGCGCCCCACCATCGGCAACAGGGGCCAGTCGTCGGGGATGTGGGGCCACTGGTTCCACAGACCGACATCACGGGGGAACAGCTCGCCGTCGCTGGTGACTTGATGGAGTTCGCGGTACCCGATGACCAGCCAGGCGGGGAACCCGCCGGGCAGTTCCACGGGGACGACGGGCCCGTGATCACGCCTCATGGCGCGGTAGACGGTCTGGGGTTCGGTCTGGAACCCGGACCCGCCGAGCGGCACGGCCACGGTATGAGCCGGACAGCCGGGAGGCGGTGGAGGAGTGGACGGCGCGGGTTCGGCGGAAGAGGGGCGCGTCATGAGTCCTGACTCCTGTGGCGACAGCTGCAAGCGTCATGATCATGCGATCAACGCACGTTCACTATAAGGATTTTATGTGACGCCGGAACGGTCAACGGCGATCAATCCCGCACCTTGAACAGAGCAACAGGGCGACATCTCAACACAATTGACAAGCATCACGATGTACCGCCCCGGGCGGAGCCGTCCTCGCACAGATCCCCGCCCTGGAGAGCGACGTTGACCAGCCCGGCACCCCTCGCATCCCCAAGTCCGCTGCCTCCGTCGCCTTCACCCTCCTCGAGCCTCAGCGCGTGCCAGCGCTCCAGCCAGTACACACGCCCGCGGTGACCGGCGAGCGTTTCCCGCAGCGCGCCGGGAGCGTGCGTCCAGACCACGGGGAGATCACCCGAGTAGGCGAAGGCGGGGCGCAGTTCGACCCATCCGTCGTCGCGGACGTCACCGGAGGTGAGCAGGATCTCGACGGACCGCCCCGGCTCCTGCAGGCACTTCTTGGCATGGATCCAGTGCACGCGGTGACCCGCGGCATAGCGGGTGCAGTCGTCGCTCCGCACGGAGTCGTTCCGGGTGAGATGACGCAGCATGGTGAGGTTCGCCTTCCGGGGTGAGGACCCCGAGTGCCTGCACCGCGGTCCGCTGTTCCCCGTACCCTGCGCACGGGGCAGGTCGTCACCCGGAGCACCCGCAGCGGAGCGGGGTGCCGTCCAGCAAGCCGGGGCTGTGCACTGGAACTCATGACCCGTCCACGACTCCAACCCACGCACACGGCAGGCCCCGACGGGTGGTCAGGAGTGCGCAGCGCCGGAGCGGCGGGTGGTCCGGAGCGCGTGGCGCCCGGCCACGGGCCCCACCCACCCCCGGACACCCGCCGGCCGGGGCCACTCACCCGGTGACGAGGCCCGGGTCGCTCGAACCGGCCCGGCCCGTCTCGACGTGCCCGGCGAAGCGCCGCAGGAAGGTGGCGTCCACGTCGGAGACGACGGTGACGTCGTACCAACTCCCGCTTCCCCGCAGGTCAAGCACGTGCTTCACGGTCGCGCCGGCGCGGACCGCGAAGGCCTGCACCCCTCCCCCGTACCCGACGGCACTGCGCGCGCTCAGGCGTACGGTCGCGGAACCGCCATTGACGAAGGTCAGCTCAAGCCCACCTGTGGCGGCGTCATGACGAGCTGTCACCTCCGGCCCCGCTGTCTTCCCGTCCGCCCGGAAGGTGCGCAGGAATCCGTTGGGGCCATGAACGGTGAGGTCGGTCACTCCCTTGGAGTAGGCGGTGTTCCAGCTGTCCGAGAGGGACTTTCCGGCCTCGGTGGTGTAGGTCCAGGGCCCGTCGGTGCGATTCGCGGAAGTCACGAGGAACTGCGCCCCTGCGGCGGCGCCGCCACTGAAGGTGAGCCGGTACTTGCCGGTGGCCGTATCGGCGGCGCCGTCCACGAAGGGCGCGTAACGCAACGGCCGAGTGGGGCGCGCCCCCTTCTCCTGCTTGGGCACACTGCCGGTGGCGGGCGGCGCGGGGACGTAGTCGGGGTGCCGGAGACGGTCCGGAGGCTCGTAGGCATCCGTCGACGGCAGCGAGACGTCCGAGGTGTCCGTACGGCGGAAGTCGAAGGCCGAGGTGAGATCGCCGCAGACGGCCCGCCGCCAGGGCGAGATGTTGGGCTCGCGCACACCGAAGCGCTGCTCGATGAACCGGATCACGGAGGTGTGGTCGAAGACCTCGGAACACGCGAACCCACCGGTGCTCCACGGGGAGACCACCAGCATGGGCACCCGCTGGCCGAGCCCGTACGGCCCGGCTGCGTACCGGATGTCCCCGGGGAAGTAGTCGGCGGAGGTGTCCACGGTGGACAGGCCCTGCGAGGCCCCCGACGGCACGAAGGGCGGAACGACGTGATCGAAGAAGCCGTCGTTCTCGTCGTAGGTGATGAAGAGGGCCGTCCGGCCCCAGACCTCGGGGTCGGCGGTCAGCGCGTCAAGGACCTGCGAGATGTACCAGGCACCGTAATTCGCGGGCCAGTTGGGGTGCTCGCTGTACGCCTCCGGGGCGACGATCCAGGACACCTTCGGCAGCGTCCCGGCCCGGACATCGGCCTTCAGGTCATCGAGCAGCCCTCCACCGTTCTTGATGTCGGTCCCTGTGCGCGCCTTGTCGTACAGCGGATCTCCGGGCTGGGCTTCGCGGTAACTATTGAAGTACAGAAGCGAGTTGTCGCCGTACGTGCCCCGATAGGCATCGTTGATCCACCCCCAGGACCCGGCCGCGTCGAGCCCGTCACCGATGTCCTGGTAGACCTTCCACGACACCCCGGCCTGCTCCAGCCGCTCGGGATAGGTGGTCCAGCCGTACCCCGCCTCGTCGTTGCCGAGCACAGGGCCCCCGCCGGACCCGTCGTTCCCCGTGTGTCCGCTCCACAGGTAGTAGCGGTTCGGGTCGGTCGACCCGATGAACGAGCAGTGGTACGCGTCGCAGACGGTGAACGCGTCGGCGAGGGCGTAGTGGAACGGTATGTCCTCACGGGTGAGGTGAGCCATCGTCGTCGCGGTCTTGGCGGGCACCCACTGGTCGTACGCACCCTTGTTGAACGCCCGGTGCCCGCCCGCCCAGTCGTGGTTCAGGTCCCGGAGGAACTGCATCCCGAGCTCGTCGGCGGGCGGCCGGAACGGCAGCACCTCCCTGCCGAGGAGGTCCTTCTGATGCCAGACCGGCTTTCCGCTGGGCAGCGTGACGGGCCGCGGGTCACCGAAGCCGCGGACGCCGTTCATGGTGCCGAAGTAGTGGTCGAAGGAACGGTTCTCCTGCATCAGCACGACGATGTGCTCGACGTCCCGGAGGGAGCCTGTACGGCCCCGCGCGGGAAGGGATGCGGCGCGGGCGATGCTGCTCGACAACGCGGTGTAGGCGGCCGTTCCTCCGGCGAGTTGCAGGAGGCGGCGACGGTTGAGTTCTGCCATGAGTGGGGGCCTCTGCAGGGTGAGGGGATGTGGGGGCGGAAGCGACTGGAGTGTTCCAGAATCGACGTGCCCTGCGGAAGACCCGTGCAGTGTGCACGGGGTGGCGGTAGGCCGAACACTCGGCGACGGAGCGGGTCGGAGCCTGCGCCGTGCCCGTCGTCCGCGCCATCCCACCCGGCCACAGCACTGACCACGGCCCTGCACGTCCTGCCGGAGGCAGGGCCAGGCGCTGGCGAGGCAGCGGAAACCGCCCTGGAACCGGCCATCCTGCTGGAGCTGCTGGCAACCGATTTCTCGGCCGCCTCCGGGTACGCGCAGCTGATGCGAGCGGACCGGAGCAGCGCCGACGGACCCGGGCCGCGTTGGACGAGGTGCGCAACCTGCCGGACGAGGCTGAACAGAACACCATCCAGCACCAGTTCGGCCGGGCGTCAGTGGATGTGCGGCGCGGCCCGGACGGTGCTCTGGACGGGCTGTCCGTCCGGACGGACTTCGAATCGCACTCCGCGGACCACTACCGACTGCTGGCGGAGATCACGCGCGGCCCCACGCCCGGGATCGGCGAAGGCCGCACCGTACAGGACACCTCAAGGGCCCTTCCCTTCCTCCCCCGCACCGCAACCGTCATCGCCATCGGCATCGGCATCGGCATCGGCCAACACTGGTAATTTTGCGGCTGATCACGTGTTGGTCCCGGCGGGTTCCGCCGGGTCGAGAGGGCGGGCTGCATACGTGCAAATCTCACAGGTCCTGGACAAGGTCGACGCAGGCGATATCGCCCTCCCAGAATTTCAGCGCGGATATGTGTGGACCCGCGACCAGGTGCGCGGATTCTTCCAGTCGCTGTATCGCGGCTACCCCATCGGCGGCTTCCTCACCTGGAGCACCAAGGCGGAAAGTGCCGACACGCGAGGCGAATCGTCGGGGAAGGACGGCACCATTCAGTTGCTGCTGGACGGGCAGCAAAGGGTCACCACTCTGTACGGCGTGACGCGTGGCCGGCCGCCGCGCTTCTTCGAGGGCAATCCCTCCACGTTGACCGGCCTGCACTTCAATCTGCAGGACGAGACGTTCGAGTTCTACGCCCCGACGAAGATGAAGGGCAACCCGGTCTGGGTGGACGTCACCGCCCTGTGCCAGGGCGGGCTGGGCAGTCAGTTGCTGGCGGTCACCCAACTCGCCGAGGGAGACACGGCACTCCAGTCGACGTACATCGAGCGCCTCAATCGCATCACGCAGATCAAGGAACGCATCGTTCACATCGACGAGGTCACCGGTGAGGACAAGACCATCGACGTGGTCGTCGAGATCTTCAACCGCGTGAACTCCGGTGGCACCAAACTCTCCAAGGGAGACCTGGCGCTGGCCGCCATCTGCGCGGCGTGGCCCGAAGCGCGACCGACCATGAACCAGGCTCTGGGCGACTGGTCGGCGGCCGGGTACGACTTCAAGCTCGACTGGCTGCTGCGCAACACCAACGCCGTGCTCACCGGCGAGGCTCAGTTCTCCAAGCTCGACAAGGTGAGCGTGCCGGAGTTCCGCACCGGCCTGACGGAGACCATCGACTCGGTCTCGTACCTGCTCAACGCGCTCGGTGGCAGGCTCGGCCTGGACCACGGACGGGTGCTGAACGGCAGGACCGCCGCGTTCCCCGTCATGAGCCGCCTGCTTCACCGGCACGGCGGACGGTTCCCGGACGCCATGACCCGCGACCGCCTCTTCCACTGGTACGTGCACAGCTTCCTCTGGGGCCGCCACACGGGATCGACCGAAACCGCGTTGAACCAGGACCTCCAGGCACTCGACGACGGTGGCATCGACCAGTTGATCGACGTGCTGCGCCGCAGCCGCGGTGGCCGTCTCGATGTGCACGCGGACGATTTCATCGGGTCCAGCATGGGCTCACGCTTCTATCCGCTGCTCTACCTGCTGACGCGGGTGTACGGAGCACAGGACTTCGTGAGCGGTGTGCCGTTGAAGGACGGCATGCTCGGCCGGCTCAGCTCCCTCCAGGTGCACCACATCTTCCCGAAGGCCCGCCTGTACAAGTACGGATACAGCCGGGCCGAGGTGAACGCCGTGGCCAACTTCTGCTTCCTCACCCAGGACAGCAACCTGCACATCGGCGCCAAGGACCCGGCCGGGTATCTGCAGGAGGTCGAGGACCGGATGCCGGGCACGCTGGCCACCCAATGGGTTCCGATGGACCGTGACCTCTGGCGGATCGAGAGGTACCCGGACTTCCTCGCCGCCCGCCGCGAGCTCCTGGCCGCCGCCGCCAACGGCTTCCTCCAGGCCCTCCACGACGGCCCCTCCCCCGTGGAACTGCAGACGTCTACGACGCTCGCCACGCCCCCGGCGCCGGCGACCGTCGCCGACCCCCGCGACGAGGACGAGGTTCCGGGCCTCGCCGAACTGCTCACCGAGCTGGCGGAGGCCGACCTCGCATCCCCGGAACTGGACTGCGAGGTCAACGACCTGCGCACGGGTGAAGCGATCATCGTCGCCGCCGCCTACTGGCCCCAGGGGCTCCAGGAGGAGGTGGGGGTTCCGGTCGTCCTCGCCCCGGAGACCAGCCCCGACGAGCTGGCAGTGCTTGAGGCGGGCAACTACCGGGTGTTCCACAGCACCGATGCGCTGCGCCGCTACATCGGTCACCTGCGGACGGAGCAGACGGCGGCCTGACGGCTGCCCGGCCTGGCGTCCCGGGTCCCCCGGCTTCCGCGCATTTGCGGTGCCGGGGGACGTTGTCAACCCAACTGGGCTGCGCAAAGGCCCAGTTCCATTCGACTCGGGCCAGTTCAACAAACTGCCCCGCCTCCGTCACCCAGGGATGGGGAGCCCGGAACCGGGTCAGGCCCTCCATGGAATCCACCATGGCGTCCTTCTGCACACAGGGTCACGAAGGCACTCCCGGAGCCCCCGTAGCCGACCTCGGGGGCGGCGGGCCGGCCCGTGAAGTCCCACCGCACTGTGGCTGGGGTGTCTTTCGGTCATCCGGCGTTGGTTGCCATGGGGGAAGCGCCCCGACAGGAGACGTCCGACGGCCGCCAGAAGGTCAGTCGAGCTCGTTGAAGCCGTAGCCGGAGCCCTGTGTCGCGAGCTTGATCTGCAGGGTCCGGTATCCCGGCTCGCCTTCGGCCGCGTATTTGCCCCAGTACTGGCATGTGTATCCGGTATCGGCACCGTACGCGAAGGTCTTCGCGGCGGGCAGCTTTTCGCAGGCGACCTTGCTGGCGTCCGTGCGCCCCGACCCGGAGCCGTACTGCTCGTTGATCAGCTGGTAGACGAGCTTGCCGACCAACAGGCCCTTCTTGGGCTCTTTGGTGTAAGAGATGATGCTGCTGCCCGAGGTGTAGCTGTCGCCGATCTTGACCTCGTAGGGGATCTCGGCCCCCTCGTACGTCACCACGCACTGGCTGACCGCGCCCGCCTTCTTGGTCACCCCGTCCGCGCACTTGGCGCTGGTCTTCCCGGGGACCTTGGCGATGCTGAGCACGTCCTCGCGCAGCGCGTGCTCCACCTTCTGCTCCAGGGGAGCGCCGGTCCCCGGGATGGGGGTGACCCTGAGCTCGTCACCGCTGGGGCGCATGTGCACGTCCGCCTGCGGGCCGGTGATGGCCACGGGCAGAGCCTTCGCGGCAGCGTTCGCTCCATCACCACCGGCAGTGTCGTCGGAACCGCAGCCCGCGCTGAGCAGTACCACCGCAGTCACGGCTGTCACGCCGGTGAGGAATCTGTGAGATCGCATGGGGGGAGAATAGACGCTGCCACGGACAGTCCCGACCGGGCCGGTCCCGACCAGAGCTTGCCACCGCCCCGTGACGGTGGCGCTCCTCCGCGGGGGCAGACCGTCCCGCCGAACTCGTGCGTGGCGGGACGGACCTCTGGCATCGCCTGCGCGAGCCGACCGGGACGCCGCGCCCGAATGGAACAGGCCGGGCCGAAGGCGGTCAGGCGGACGGCAGCTCGCCGTCGGCCGACCGGCGGCCTCCGTAAGAGGTGACCAGCGCGTCTGCCACGATCGCGGTGTCCTCCTCGGCCACGTCCGCCGGATACTCCGGCAGCAAGTCGTCCCAGACGGGCATCCACGACCCGTACAGCTGGGCCTGCCCCTCGGGACGGGCGAAGAACCAGATGTGCAGATGGGCACCGCCGTCGCCGATGCGGTAGACGTGCGCCCGTGAGATGTGCGGCAACGCCTGCACATGGCGGGCGATATGAGTGGTCAGCACCCCCAGTTCGGCCGCGAGCTCGTCAGGCAGGTCCGCCAGGTCGTAGTGGTCACGCGGATACAGCATCAACACCAGCGGCACACCCACGCCCGGAATCCGGGTGAGCCGCCGGCGGTCGTCGAGCCAGACCCCTTCGTCACGGTCGCGGCACGCGGCACAGTCCGCCGGGTCCTCGCCGTGCCGCGCCGGTTCGGGCAGGACCCGCGGGCGCATCGGCGCGACGCGCAGGCCGTCCGGCTCGAACGGGCTGACGTCCCAACCGGTCATGCGGGCCAGTGGGAGCCGTCGCTCACCATCCGCGGCGGTCCGTGCGTGGGCGTAGAACTCGTCGGGTCGCAGCGCCACGGCCGAAGACTGCTGTTGCCCGATTCTGTCCGACGGCACGGGAGCGCCTGGCCCCGGGCGTCGGTCGCCGGGCTCCGGATCGCGGTACACCCAGGGTGAACAGCCGCTCTCTTCAGGGACTTCGACACCCAGCTCCGTGCCGCGTTCCCCCTTCTCCGGGGCCTGCCTCCACCCTCCCCTGGGGGATAACCCTCAGGGAGGTCGGGGGGAAACCGGGTCGTGCGGAGGACGCCGGGTCCGTAGGTTCTGGAGTGGAATAAGCACACCGCTTCACACAGCCTTCGGAGGCCCACTCGTGACCGCCCCTTCGCTCCAGCCGACGCGCACGTTTCACCCGGCCCTGGTGGCCTTCGTGCGCTTTGTGATCTGCGGTGGCGGGGTCGGGGTTGCCTCCAGCGGTGTTCTGGTCCTCCTCCACGACCGGATGCCGCTGGTCCTCGCCAATGCGCTGGTCACTGTCGTCTCCACCGTGATCGCGACCGAGCTGCACAGCCGGGTCTCGTTCCGCAGTGACCGCAGAGGGTGGGGCGTCCACCTCCAGTCGGGGCTGACCGTCGCCGTGAGCTACGCCTTCACGACCGGGGCGCTGCTCTGCCTGTACGCGGTCCGGTCCGAGCCTTCGGCGATCGTTCAGCAGAGCGTCTACCTGTCGGCTTCGGCGATCGCCGGCGCCGGGCGGTTCGCGCTGCTGCGCGTCGTCGTCTTCGGGGAGCGCAGGGTGGGCGGGACGCGTGGAGCATCGCTCGGCAAGACGTCCGTGGCCATGGCTGCCTGAGTTCGACGCCTCTGGGTACTGGGCTGCGCGGTTCGGTCGTTCCCCCTGCCCATTGGATATCGTGGCGGATCGGCCGGGCAGCAGCGCGGCCCGTGAGTCGAGCGGGGGCCGCAGGTGGCACAGAGGCTGGACGGGTGGGTGCGGGTACCCGTCGGGGGCGACGCGGCGCGGTGGGTCACACGCGGGGCGTGCCTGCGGGTCCTGATCGTCGTGCACAACGTCACCGCCGCCACACGCCTCCTCGATGTGCTGCCGCTCTTCGATGACGATCTGCGGATCCAGCTCCTCGCCACCTGCCCGGGGTCGTCGGCGTTCTCCGCCGGCACGGCCGAACTGCTTGCCGAAACCGGGGTGCCCGTCCTGCCGTGGGAGCAGGCCACGCAGACACCGGTCGATCTGGTGCTCTCCGCCAGCTTCGGCGGCCAACTGGAGGCGTTTCGGGGGAAGCTGGCCGTCCTCTCACATGGCGTTGGATACACTAAGAGGCTGGCGACACCGGACACCGGACACCGGACACCGGACACCGGGTCGGGGCCGGGGCCGGGGCCGGACGGTGTGCCCGTCTTCGGGAACGCGCCTCAGTGGGTTCTGGCCGATGACGGTGTGCCCCTCGCCGACGCCCTCGTCCTCTCCCATCCCGAACAGGTCGACCGGCTGCGCGCCGCGTGTCCCGAGGCCGCGCCGACCGCTGTTCTCGCCGGTGATCCCTGCTTCGACCGGATGCTCGCCGCCCGCCCCTACCGCGAGCGGTTCCGGCGTGCGCTCGGGGTGCGGGCGGGGCAGCGTCTGATCGTCCTCAGTTCCACCTGGAACCCCGAGTCCCTCTTCGGAGACGGGCGCGGAGACGAGGGCGGCAGGAGCGATGGAGGTACGGGCGGGAGTGATGTGCTGTCGGCCCTGTTGCCCCGGCTCGCCCGTGAGTTCCCTGTCGACGAGTACCGGTTCGCGGCCGTCCTGCATCCCAATATCTGGCACGGACACGGCCCCGGCCAGGTCCGCGCCTGGCTCGACCGGGCGCGGCGTTGCGGGCTGGTGCTGGTCGACCCGCTGGAGGGGTGGCGGCAGGCTCTGCTCGCCGCCGATGCCGTGATCGGGGACCACGGCTCGGTGACGTACTACGCGGCGGCTCTCGGCATCCCGGTGCTGCTGGCGGCCGCCCCGCTGCACGAGCTCGATCCCGGCGCGCCGATCTCCGCCTTCATGCGGGAGGCTCCCCGGCTCGCTCCCGGGGAGCCGCTGCGTGAGCAGGTCGAGCGGCTCGTCGATCGTCATCGGCCGCTGCCCGGGCCGGCCGGGTTCACCACCTCGGTGCCGGGTGAGGCCGCGGTCCGGTTGCGGGCGTTGTTCTACTCGATGATGGGTGCGGCTGAGCCGGAGTGGGCCGCCACCCTGGAGCCGTTGCCCCTGCCGGGGCTCGCGACGGTCACCGTCACCGCCCCGCTCCACGTGGTCACCCTGGTCGACCGTCCGGGCGAGGTGTCCGTCTCCCGGTGGGGCGGATCCCCGTCCGCTGCGGGGCCGGGGAGCGGGGACGTACACATCGCGGTGCATGAGGACACCCGTGACGTGGATCAGTTGGATCTCGCCGATGTCATCTTCCGGGACGGGCCGCCCGATGATCCTCGCTTCGGGTCTCCGTCCGTCTGGACGGACGAGGTGTTGCGGCGGTACCAGGGGTGCTCGCTGGCCGCGTTCGTCGTCGGGCCGGACACCTGCGTTGTCCGCCTGCGGCGGGGTGACCTCCTGCGGTTGATGGGGGCCGGCGTGGACCCCGGCGTCTGCGCCTCGGCTCTGCATGCGCTGCTCGGGCCGGGGAGCGGAAGTGACGAAGGTGTACGAGCGCGGCTCGCGCGTGTGGTGGATGACGGGTTCCTGGTACGCGTCGGGGGCCGGGACGCATGCGTGCGTGTGGTCCGGGCCCCCGACCACAGGGAGGAGTGAAGGGATCGCGTCAGTCGGTGTCTCGCTGCTCCTGGGCAGCGCAGCGCTCGCGCATGCCCCGCAGGTAGGCCACGTGATACTCGGCGCTCTGCCCGTCGAGAGTCGTGACCGCCTCCTCGATCAGGGGGCGTGCGGCCCTGGTCTCCGACGTGTCCAGGTACGTCTCGGCGAGGTCGGTGAGGGTCCTGGCCGTGTTGTACGTGTCGCCGTGGTCCCGGAAGTACCGCAGTGCCGTCTCCAGCCGTTCCCGGGACTCCTCGGTCCTGCCCAGTCCGCGCAGCGCCCGGCCGCGGTGGCGCTCCAGCAGGGCCTGTGCGCGCGGGACGTCGGCTGCTCCCTCGTCCGTCGCCGCCATGGCGTCCAGGACCGTACCCGCCTCGTCGAAGCACGAGTGGGCCTCCTGCCATCGCCACTGCCGCAGGCGGAGCAGTCCCAGGAACTCCGTGGCCGATGCGTGGCCGCGGCGGTGGCCGGACGCCTCCTCCGCCCGGATTGCCGCGAGTGCCTCCGTCTCCGCTTCGTCCCAGCGGTACAACTCAGTGAAGGTGTGAGCCAGTTGCGCGTGCAGGGCGCCCGCGTCCGCCGTGCCCGGCCAGTGGGTGTCCGCGAGGCGGGCTCCGATGCGGAGGGCGGGCAGCAGCATCTCGTGGTGGCCCGCCTTGAGTTGCAGCGGCCACAGGGAGCGGCAGATCCGCACGGCGGATGCCGGGTCACCCGACTCCTCCGCGCAGTGGACCGCCTGGACCAGGTTGCCGGCCTCCGCGATCAGCGCGTCCAGGGCCTGGCCCCGGCTCTCGTACGTGCGGCCCCTGCGCGCCGCGGAGGGGGCGGGAACGCGCCAGCTCTCCGGCAGTGCCTGATGGGCCGTGGATACCGACAGGTCGACGTACCGGTTCAGCATCCGGGCCATCGCGGCCGAGCAGCCGGCGATGCCGTCCTCCTGTACGGCGGCGGCCTCCGCGTGGCGGCGGACCGCGGCGCGGTAGTGGTAGCGGGCGTGGCCGTCGGCCGTGGTGTCGCACTCCAGGAGAAGGGCCTGTGCCAGCTCCTCCAGGCTGGCCGCCGCCTCCTCGGGGGCCGTGCCCGCCACGTGGGCGGCCGAGGCCGCGTCGACGGCGGGCCAGGCGCGTACCGCCATCAGCCGGTACAGCCTCGCCGTCGCCGGTTCCAGCAGGCGGTACGTGTCCTCCGCCGCTGCCCGTACGGGGTCGCCGCCGGCGGAACTGTCGGACACCGGAACGGTGAGGCGGGGCGCTGCCGCCCGCAGGGCGTACGGCGATCCGCCGCAACGCGCGAGGACGGAGGGGAGGGCGGCCCGCGCCTCGGCGAGGGCGGGCTTGTCGAGGAGCTTGGTCAGCAGCCGGACCGCGTCCTTGTCCGCGAGCGGGCCGACGGGGACCCGTACCGCGTCGAGGCCCGGGAACGGGCTGCGGGCCACCACGATCATGAACACCGCGGGTGCCGAGGTGAGGAGCGGCCGGACCTGGGCGGCCGAGTGCGCGTGGTCGAGGACGATCAGCAGCTTCCGGTCCGCCACGCAGCGGCGGAAGTACTCGCTCAGGCGGGCGGCAGATGTGGGCATCTCCTCGGCCGGTACGCCGAGTTGGCCCAGGAGATCGCGCAGTACCGCGCCCGGCTCGCGCACACCTTCGGGTCCGGATGCGGCTCCCAGGTCCGTGTGCAGTTGGCCGTCGGGGAAACTTCCGGCCTGTCGCGTGCCCCAGTGCACCGCCAGCTCGCTGGTGCCCATGCCTTCCGCGCCGTGCACGAGGGCCAGTCGCGGGGTTCCGTCCGCGCGGCGGGAGGCCTCACGGTCGAGGGCTTTCAGTGCAGCCTTACGGTCGGTGAAGAACCTGGTCGGCACGGGGAGTGAGGGCCGGCCGGCCCCGAAGACGGGTGCCCCGCCCGCCCCGTGCATGCCGCCCTCCATCCGGGCCGCGAACGCCGTCCAGGAGGCGGCCAGTCGGGGGTCTCGGCGGAACCGGTCCACCATCAGCCTTGCCACGTCGTCCAGTTCGCCCGGGTTGGTGGGTGCCGGAACCTCGCGGCCGGCGATCCGGCGGACGAATCCGCCGGTCGACTCCCATGCCCATTTCCCCGCCTCGTTGGCCATCCCCGAACCGACCGCGCCGAGCACCGTCGTCACAGCCGATACGGCCGACAGCGAAATGGGATCCAGCATGTATCGCACTCCCCGTTCCCGGTGTTCCGCGCGATGCGCCCTCCCCGGCACCGCCGCTGCCACCGTGCGACAGCAATCTATCGACAATCCACCTCGTCGGGCGGCATCCCGGATGCCGAACGCGCGGTGCACGCACGGCGCACGCCCTGCTCACGCCCTGCTCACACACGTCAGCGCGTGGCTGGTGAAGGTTGGTTATCCTGACCAGCGTTCCAGGTGATCGGGGTGGACCCGTCCATCCGATCAGCGCTCCAGGTCATCACGGCGGGCCCGGCCGGCCGCCGGCGCGGGCTGCGCGCCCGTCGAGGGGAGAGTACGTGCAGGGTCCAGCCGCGAGCCGTGGTTCGGTCAGGAAGGCCGAGCAGGCGTGGAGCCAGGCGATGGCGCTGATGCAGCGCGGGGACACCGCGGGCGCCGGCGCACAGTTCGCGCTTGCCGCGACCCACGATCCCTCCGCCGCCGACGCGTGGCTGGGGCTGCACGCGACCGGTCAGCGACAGCAGGAGGCGCTGGACGCCATGCTGCGGTGCTCCGGGACCTTCGGCGCGCTGCGGACGAAGTTCGGGCTGCCGCTGCGGTCCACGTTCCAGATCGGCCACTACGTCACCTTCCGCCTGGAGAACGCGCGCGACCTGTGGCTGGCGGCGATGTCCTCACTGCTGGACAAGAAGCGGGTCGACGAGGCGTGGGCCGGGCTCTCGACCGCGCAACTCGACTGCGACGAGACCCGGTTCGTCTGTACGCGTTACGCGTTCGTCAAGGAGGACTGGGCCCTCGTCCTGAGGTTCGCGACCGGCATCGGTGACGCGTTCCTCTACGACGAGGCTCAGTTGTACGTCGGTGCGGCGCTCTTCGCGCAGGGCGTCTACCACGAGGCACTGAACGTCCTGACGCCGTTGCCCCGGAAGCTGGAGACGGGCAGCCGCTTCGATGCCGAGACCAAGTACTTCATGGGGCGTTCGCTGGAGGAACTGGGGCGGCAGGAGGAGGCGTTGAAGCGGTACCAGTACGCCTTCCGGTGCGCGCCGGGGCTCTTCGATGTCGATGTTCGCGCTCAGGCACGGCCGGCACCCGCCTCCGCTCCCGCCCCGGTCGCGGCGGATCTGGTCCCGCCGAGGCCGGCGCGGCCCGAGACGCCGCCTGCCACGGTGCCGGCTCCGGCCGGAGCCCAGCCTCCCCGGGGCGGCACCGGAGGCGCAGAGCCCGATTCCGGCGGACTGTCCTCCGACGCGCGGGCCCGACTGCTCGCCGAGGCCCAGCAGTCACTGGAGAGCATGATCGGCCTCGAACCGGTAAAGCGCCAAGTGCTCACTCTCATTGCCCAGTTGCGTATGTCGGCGCTGCGGCAGGAGCAAGGCCTGCCCAGCGGTGCGCGGCCCCGGCACTTCGTCTTCGCGGGGCCGCCCGGCACCGGGAAGACGACCGTGGCCCGCATCATCGGCAAGGTCTTCGCCGGTCTCGGGCTGCTGAGTTCGGGCCACGTCGTCGAGGCCCAGCGTGTCGATCTCGTCGGGCAGCACCTCGGCTCAACGGCCATCAAGACCAGTGCGGTCATCGACTCGGCGCTGAACGGAGTGCTGTTCATCGACGAGGCGTACGCGCTGTCCAACGCCGGGATCAGCGGCGGAGACGCCTTCGGCAAGGAGGCCCTGCAGGTGCTCCTGAAGCGGGCGGAGGACGACCGGGACCGGCTCGTCGTCGTACTCGCCGGATACCGTTCCGAGATGACCGAACTGCTGTCGGCCAACCCCGGTCTGGTCTCCCGCTTCAACACGCGGGTGGACTTCCCTTCGTACTCCGCCGAGGAACTGGTCCTCATCGCCCGGTCCGTGCTGGCCACCCAGGGCGACGAGCCCGATGCGGGCGCCGTCGATGTCCTCTCTTCGCTCTGCGCGGCGATCGTGGACGGCGGCAGGGCCGACACCGTGGGAAATGCCCGATTCGCGCGCGAGCTCTGCCAGAAGGCTTCCGCGCAACGGGACCTGCGGCTGTACTCGGCGCACGCCGGCAGCACACCGAGCCGGGAGGAAATGGTGACCGTGCTCGCCGGGGACGTGGTCGCGGCACACGACGAGCTGATGGAGTCCCACGAGCCCGCAAGCGCGGGCGAGGGCGGGAACGGCGGGTGACCCACGCCGCCTAGTACTCCAGCTGTAGACCGCGATCTTGCCGGCTGTGCCTGAGCACCCTCGTCGTGGCGCCCGGCCGGCCGCCCCGGCTACCCTCTGGCCATGGAGCAGGACCACCCCCTCATTCGCGACGTCTTCCCAGATCTCATCGTCGAGCTGACTGCCCTCCTGGAAGATGAAGGGGAACGCGAGCTGGCTATCTGCACGTGGGATCTGCGTCTGGTTGACGAGTGCGGCTGCGGCGATGACTTTTGCCAGAGCATCCGGACGGCAGATCATCCGCCGGGGCAGCCGTACGGCCCGGGCCATCGGTGCGTGCCTCTCCTGCCCGTGGAAGGCATGCTGATCCTGGACATCGTGGACGGCCGGATCATGTACATCGAGATACTCGATCGGCCACCCATGCACCGTCAGGGTTCACAGCCGTGACGTTCGCCCGAGCGGAAGAGAAGTGCGGGCGGGGGCGGGAACGGCGGGTGAGCGACGCCACCCCCTCGTCCGCCCCGCCTCAGGGCGCCTTGAAGTACGCCGGGAACCGCGGCCCCATCCACGGCTTGCGGCCCCACGCGAAGACGCGTCCCCGGGCCATGGCACCCACCGGCGAGCTGCGGCCGAGCGCCATCAGCAGGAACGTGACCGGCTCGATGGAGATCGTGCAGTCCGGGCGGTCCGGCAGTTCGTCGCCCACCTCCGCCGCGCCGTCGGTGAACGTCACACCGAAGCGGCCGCCGCCCCACAGGCGCACCGCGTAGCGGGCGTTCAGCCCTTCCGTGGCGGCGGCGTCGGTCACCCGGGGCATGGCCAGGATCATGAAGGGGAGCGCCAGACGGACCCGTGCGGGGTCGACCATGTGCGGGCGCTTCAGTGCGCGGGCCAGGTCGTAGCCGTGGCCCAGCATGTGTGTCAGGAGGTACGAGCCGAGGACCACGCGGCTCATCGGGCCCATCGGCGTCATCAGCGTCTCGTCCGCCGGATGTCCGGCCACCGCGTCCAGACAGGCGGCGGCCTGCGAAACGATCAACGCGGCCAGGGGCTCGGCGGCGCGCTCCCCGAATGCCGCGAGGGCCTCCTCGTTGGCTGCGGCGATGCCCTGCGGGGTGCCGTCGCCGTGAACTTGCGGGCGCCCGGCAGCCACGTGGGCCATCAGAGCGTTGGCCTGCGCCAGGTGCGCGGCCACCTCCCCCACCGTCCACGTCAGCCCCGGCACGGGAGCGCCGGTGTCGGGGGCGGCGCGCACCAGCTCCGCGATCTCCTCGGCCGTCGCGCGTATCGCCTCGGCCAGCCCCTCGGGCAGGCTTTCAGGCAGCTTGTCCCGGAACGCCTGCCCCTGACCTGCCGTTGAGCCCATTGTGCTGCCGCTCCCGTGAACGCCGTGCCTGCCGCCCGAGCCCGTCGCCCGCGCCTGTTACCTGCGGGTACAGAAGAGCAGCTCACGCGCCCTCCCGGCAAGAGGCCGACGCGCTCCGTTCGAACCCCTCTACGATCGAGCACGTGTGCGCAAACGTGATCATCGCCGAGGACGACGAGAAACAGGCGGAGCTCCTCCGCCGCTACCTCGAACGGGAGGGACACGCCGTCACCGTCGTCGGCGACGGCCTCGCGGCCCTCGACGCGGTCCGGCACCGGGAGCCGGACCTGCTGGTCCTCGACGTGATGATGCCCCGGGCCGACGGTCTGGACGTGGTACGTGTGCTGCGTGCCGAGCACCGCGAGTTGCCGGTGCTGATGCTGACGGCCCGCACCACGGAGGACGATCTGCTGCTCGGCCTCGACCTCGGTGCGGACGACTACGTGACCAAGCCGTACAGCCCGCGCGAACTGATGGCCCGGGTGCGTACGCTCCTGCGCCGCAACCGCCGCGCCGCGAGCGCCGCCGAGGCAGCACCGGTGGATGCGGCCGTCCTGACGGTGGGGACGCTGGTGGTAGATCCCACCCGGCACGTGGTGTCGGTCGACGGCGGGGCGGTGGAGTGCACCCCGGGTGAGTTCAGGATCCTCGCCGCCTTGGCGGCCGAGCCCGAGCGGGTCTTCTCCCGGCAGCAACTGCTCGCGGAACTGCACGGCTTCGACCGGTACATCAGCGACCGCACGGTCGACGTGCACGTGATGAACCTGCGCAAGAAGATCGAGCCCGCACCACGCCGGCCCGCCCGGCTGCTCACCGTCTTCGGCGTCGGCTACAAGCTGACCGACCCGGCGAAGGCCGCGGCACGTGCCTCGTCGTAACGAAGGGCGCCCTCGGGGCCGTACACGCAGCACGTCGCCGTCGGCGGCGTCGCGGACACGGCTGCCGTTGCGCAAGAGCCTTTTCGCCCGGTTGTTGGCCGTTTCGGCTCTGGTGGCGGCGTGTTCGGTCGCGGCCACAGCGTGGCTCGCCGTCCAGACGACCTCCGGCGCGATCCTTAAGGAGCAGGGGCAGAACCTCACCGCCGACGCCCGGATCTACCACAGCCTGCTCGGCTACGCGGCGGCTCATCCCACCTGGGACGGCGTCGGGAAGACAGTGCGCGATCTGGCCGAGCAGTCCGGCCGCCGGATCGCGCTGACCACAGAACAGCGCGCGCCGCTCGCCGACTCGGCCGCACCGGAGACGGCCGCCGCGCTGCCGGACCAGGCGTCGGCGATCGTGGACCCGCTGTCGGTGGACACCGCGCTGGCGGCGGAGAACGCGGGCCCGTCCGGCACCCCGGCGGACCGCGTCGATCCGCGGGCGGTCGGGCCGTTCCGGCTGCCGGCCGCGGAACGTACGGCGTTGCGGCAGATCGCGGACCGGGGCGTGGCCTGTCTCAGCGAGTCCGGGATCGCCTCGGACGTCGTCCTGACCGAGAGCGGGCGCCCGGCGATCCAGGTGGTGGGCAACGCCCCCGCCCGGCTCCAGGGAACCCGCTGCACCACCGCCGTCCTCGACACCCCGACGGCCACGGAGCGAAAGGCCCTGAAGGCGCTCAACCAGCTGACCGACGCCTGCCTGAAGCGGCAGGACCGCAGCGGCGTGGTCCTGAGACTCGATCTGTCCTGGGGACGGACCACGGAACCCGTCCCCATAGCCGTAGCCACCATGCCGCCGACCGAGGCGCCCCGCACCGCACCCGGCATCGAACCGGAGGCCGCGGCGCGCGCCGCTCCGACCCAGACGCCCAGCGTCATGCCGCGCCCCGCCCCCTCATCGGCCGTCGGCACCAGCGAGGACGACCGGGCCATCGCCTCCTGCGTGGGTACGGCACGTCGCGAACAGCTCAGCTCGTACGTCGCCTCGCCCGCCCTGCTGTTCATCAGCGACACCGGCGGTACCACCGTCCCCGGTTTCGACCTCTCCCCGGCGAACACCGCCCGGATCGCCGGCGCGGCTGCTCTCGTCCTGGCCCTCACCGTCGGCGCGTCGGTGCTCGTGGGCGCCCGGCTCGTCCGCCCGCTGCGCGCTCTGACGGGGGCCGCCCAGCGGATGCGGGACGGCGAGGACTCCGCACCGGTTCTGGTCACGGCGGACAACGAGATCGGGCGGCTCGCCGCCACGTTCAACGACATGTCCGCCCACCGCGCACGACTGGAGGCCCAGCGCAAGGCCATGGTCAGCGACGTCGCCCATGAGCTGCGCACCCCGCTCAGCAACATCCGCGGCTGGCTGGAGGCCGCGCAGGACGGACTGGCCGATCCGGACCCGGCGTTCATCGCGTCCCTGCACGAGGAGGCCGTGCAGTTGCAGCACATCATCGACGACCTCCAGGACCTGTCCCAGGCCGATGCGGGCGCCCTGCGGCTGCATGCCGAACCGGTACGGATCGAGGAGTTGCTGAGCCAGGTCGCCGCCGCACACCAGGCCCGCGCCGAGACCGCCGGGGTGACCCTGACGGTGTCGCCACCGCAACCGGCCCGTCCCGTGCCGGCGCTGAAGGCCGATCCGGTCCGGCTCCGCCAGGCCATCGGCAATCTGGTGTCGAACGCCGTCCGCCACACCCCGACCGGCGGGACGGTCACCCTGCGCGCGTACGGCTCCGAGTCGGGGGACGCGGTCCTGGTGGACGTCGCGGACACGGGCACAGGCATCCCGGCCGCCGACCTCGCCCACGTCTTCGACCGCTTCTGGCGCGCCGAGAAGTCCCGCAGCCGTCGCACGGGAGGCAGCGGGCTCGGGCTGGCAATCGTACGGAAGCTCTCGGAGGCCCACGGCGGGACGGCCACGGCGGTGAGCGTGCCGGGCGAGGGCTCGGTGTTCACCCTGCGCCTTCCGGCCGACCGTCCCGGGGACGACCCCGCGAACGGCGCTCCGGCAGCACCTTCGGACAGTCCCCCGGACCGTTCCGAGCAGCCCTGATGCGATGACCACAGCGTCCTGACAGCTTCTTCACAACTTCGCGCCAGCCTGTCGGCATGCCTCGCGCCGCAGTGCGCCCCCGCACCGCGGTGCCGTCGAGGCCGAACTGGAACGGAGCCATGTTTATGCCCCTGCGTACGTCTCTGCGTACCGCCGTCCTCACCGCTGTCGCGGTCGGCGCGGTCTGCGTACCCGCCACCTCGGCGTTCGCCGACTCCTCGCCCAGGCCCACAGCCGCTCCCGCTTCGCCGCGTACCGAGCCCTCCCCCGTCGTCACCCGGACACCCTCCACCGCCACCCCGTCCGAGGTGCCGCGTGGTGGCACGGGCCACCGCCCGAGGCGCACCGCCACCCCGTCGGTCATGCCTCGGGGCGGTGTCGCGGCCGGTGAGCAACTGGCCGGCGCATCGGGCGACAACACCGCCACGGTCATGGGTTCCGCCGTGGCCGCCCTGCTGGTCGGCGGCGCCGGAACGGTCGTTCTGCGCCGCCGCCGCAACGGCTGACCCACCCGCAAACCGAACAGCCCGCAGTGGCGCCGTCCTTCACCGGGGCGGCGCCTCTGCCGTCGTCGCCCGAACGTCACAGGAGCTCGCTCTCATGTCCCGTACGACCTCGTCCCTTTGGCGCATTCGCACCGCGCTGCCGGTGTACGCCTGCCTCGCCCTGACCGCGCTTCCCGCACTGACGGGCTGCTCCGGCTCATCGCCGTCGAAGTCCCCGGCCTCAGCGGCGCAGGCCCCCACCACGGTCGGCACTCCTGATGCCGAAGCCGCGGACACACCTCCGGCGAAGGACTCCGCCCAGCCACCGGTACACGTCTCCATCCCCTCCCTCGGGGTGGACAGCGACATCATGCACCTGGGTCTCAACACCGACGGAACGGTCGAAGTCCCGCCCGCCGAGAAGGGCATGACCGTCGGTTGGTACACCGGCGGCTCGATGCCCGGCGAGCCGGGGCCCGCCGTGCTGATCGGCCACAACGACACCCACCTCGGCAAGGCCGTCTTCCACGACCTCAAGAAGATCGCCAAGGGTGCGGACATCACCGTCCGGGACGAGCGGGGCACCGAGCTCCACTTCAAGGTCACCGGCCGCGAAACAGCGAACAAGACGGCGTTCCCGACCGCCCGGGTCTACGGACCCACCAAGGACCGGGCGCTGCGCCTGATCACCTGCGACGGCGCGTTCGACGCCCAGGGGCACCCCGTCGACAACCTCATCGTGTACGCGACGAGGCGGTGACGGAAGCCGGGGGCGCGGACGTTGTCAGAGGCGGACGCTAGCGTTCGGCCCATGTCCCGTACGACTCCGCCCCGCCCCGTCGACATCGCCGCCCACTTCCCGGAGTTGGCGCCGCTCGCCCGCACCGCCGTCCGTCTGCATCCACGGCCTGGCGCGCCGACGCCTGCCGACAGCTCCGTCGGAGGCCCGCTGCTGTGGCCCGTGGACGAGCCGTGGCCCGTCTGCTCCGAGCACACCGGGCCCTGGCTCGTCGGCTACCGGCAGGAGGACCTGCGGAAGGTGCGCCGCATCCTGACCGAAGGCTGGTCCCGGCCCCGGACACCCGGGACCGACTTCCTCACTCCCGACGAGCGCGCCTTCGTCAGCGGTCTCGGGTACAGCGGCGTGCGTCTGTCTGTCGACGGCCCCGTTCCGCTGCTTCCGGTGCTCCAGGTGTACGCCAGGGACGTACCGTCGTTGCCCCGCCCGCCGGGCACCGACCTGCTCCAGGTGCTCTGGTGTTCCTTCGAGCACGGCGCCGACTGCATGCCGGGCGTTCGGTTGCGCTGGCGCACGGCCGATTCCGTCGGCGCGACGGCGGGCGTTGTACCGGCGACCGTGATCAGTGAGGGCGAGGCGCTGCCCGAACCCTGTCTCCTCAGCCCCGAACCGGTCACCGAGTACCCCGCCCCGCACGAGCTGGCGGACGACCTCCGTGAGCGGATCCGCATCTGGGAGGAGGGCAGGCCGTACGACTATCAGTACGACCTCGCCGTGGCCCCTGGCTGGAAGCTGGGCGGGTGGGGGAACTGGAGCTTCAACGATCCCTGGCCGATGAGCTGCGAGGAGTGCGGCAGCGGGATGCGTCCGTTGCTCACGGTGGACAGCAGCGAGTGGGACGGCGGCACGGGCAGCTGGTGCCCGCAGGAGGAGCCTGCCGAGGAGGAACGCCCGCTGTATCCGCTCTCCCATCAACCCACCATGGTCTCGATCGGCCGCGGCTACACGATGCAGGTGTACGTGTGTCCGGAGTCGTTCGACCATCCGCATCTGCAGGTGATGCAGTAGGTCCGGGCCGGGGACGAACCGGAAGGACGACCGCGGGCACCTGATGGACCGCGGCTGGAAGGACTCCCGGCACCCGCCGTCTACCCACGGGTAACTCCCCCTGCTTTCATAGGGCCAGGACCTCACCACCCCCAACTGCAGCAGCAGAATCAGGAGTCCAGGTGCCCCACTCCGCGCTTCGCCGTATCTCCGGTGTGACCCTGTCCGCGCTTCGCCGTATCTCCGGTGTGACCCTGTCCGCCGCGCTCGCCGCCGTCACCCTGACCGTCGGCGCCCCGCACGCGTCGGCGGCCGCCGGCACTCCGTCCCTGCGGGTGCTCACGTACAACACGTTCCTGATGAGCACGAACCTCTACCCGAACTGGGGCCAGGCCCACCGCGCGGCGGAGATACCGAAGACCGCCTTCTTCCGTGGCAACGACGTCGTCGTGCTCCAGGAGGCCTTCGACAACGCGTCGTCGGACGCCCTGACGGCCAACGCATCGGCCCAGTACCCGTTCCACACCCCGGTGGTCGGCCGGAGCAGGAGCGGGTGGGACGCCACCAGCGGGTCGTACTCCGCCACGACACCCGAGGACGGCGGCGTCACCGTCCTCAGCAAGTGGCCGATAGTCCGGCAGGAACAGCACATCTACAAGGACGCCTGCGGCAGCGACTGGTGGTCCAACAAGGGCTTCGCCTATGCCCAACTGAGCGTGAACGGCGCCCGGGTGCACATCGTCGGCACCCACACCCAGTCCACCGATCCGGGCTGCGGTGCGGGCGAGGCGGCGGAGATCCGGGGACGGCAGTTCCGGCAGATCGACGCGTTCCTCGACGCGAAGAACATCCCGGCGTCCGAGCAGGTGATCGTGGCCGGCGACCTCAACGTCGACTCCCACTCCCCCGAGTACGCGTCGCTGCTGGCGAACGCCGGGCTGACCGGGGCGGACGCCCGTACCGGCCACCCGTACTCCTTCGACACGCAGGACAACTCGATCGCCGCCGACCGCTACCCCGACGACCCGCGCGAGGACCTCGACCACGTGCTGCACCGTGCGGGCCACGCGAAGCCGTCAGGGTGGACGAACGAGGTGGTCAAGGAGGACAGCGCGCCCTGGACCGTGTCCAGCTGGGGCACGGACTACACGTACACGAACCTCTCCGACCACTACCCGGTCGTCGCAGCCGCGCAGTAGCCCGGCGGACGGCTCCGGCCCCGCACCCGGTCCTTCCCGGCTCGCCGCCCGTACCGCATCGGGCGACCATGGAGGAGGGACCGGCCGGGGGGCAAGGCGCGGGAGGCATCCGTGGCAGGCAACCACACCACTGACGTACTCATCGCGGGCGCCGGTCCGGTCGGGCTGAGCGCTGCCGCCGAGCTTCGCCGTCGCGGCGTGTCGTGCCGCGTCGTCGAGCGGCTGCCGGCCCGTCTCCCGTATGCCAAGGCCGTCGGCATCCAGCCGCGCACCCTGGAGATCTGGGACCGGATGGGCCTGGTGCGCACCGTGCTGGAGGCCGCCGTCCCGATGCGCGGCCAGCTGATCCACGTCAACGGCAGTGAGGTGGCACGGATCGATCTGGCACTGCCGCCCGAGGTGCCCTACGGCTTCGCCGCGCTTCCGCAGTACGAGACCGAGCGCATCCTCGAGGAGTACGTGGCGGGCCTGGACACGCACGTCGAGCGTGGCACCGAGCTGCTGTCGTTCGCCCAGGACGCGGACGGGGTCACGGCGCGGCTCGACGGTGACTCCGGCCCCGAGGAGGTCCGCGCCCGGTTCCTGATCGGCTGCGACGGCGCGCACAGCACCGTACGCAAGGGGCTCGGGCTCTCGTTCGAGGGAGGAGCCTTCGCCGAGGAGTACATGCTGGCCGACGTCGTGGCCGACTGGGACCTGCCGTACGGCTACGGGGTGCGCGCGAGTCACACCGTCGACGACGGCTCCACCGACGACCTGCTGGTCTGCATCCCGCTCCCCGGCGCCGGGCGCTACCGGATGTCCATGCTGGTGCCACCCGCACTGTCAGCCGGGCCGGCCGACGGGGCCGAGGTGGCGCACGGGTTGGAAGGGGGACGTGTTCCGGAGCTCTCCGACATCCAGGCCGTCGTCGACCGGCTGGCGCCCAGGCCGGCGACCCTGTCCGGCATGCGCTGGGCCTCCGTCTTCCGCATCAGTCACCGGATCGTCGACCGGTACGGCGACGGCCGGGTCTTCGTCGCGGGCGATGCCGCCCACATCCACCCGCCCACCGGAGCCCAGGGCATGAACACCGGCATCCAGGACGCCTGCAACCTGGCCTGGAAACTCGCCCTCGTCGTCCACGGAGAATCCGGTCCCGCCCTGCTCACCAGCTACGACGCCGAACGCCGCCCGGTCGGCGAGGAGGTCGTCGGCCGGACCGTCCGGCACGCCACGAAGGGCATCGAGAACGACGCCGACGACATGGAGACCCTGATGCTCCGCGAGGCCCAGTTGCTCGTGGAGTACCGCGACGGTCCCCTCTCCGGCGCCCCGTACGGGCCGGACGACGCGCCCCAGCCGGGCGACCGGGCACCGGACTGCGCGGGCCTGACCGCACCGGTGGCCACCTATCCCCTGCGTCGGCGCTCTTCTGCGCGGACTCACTGGACATGTCCTGTTGCTGTACGCGCAGAAGAGCGCCGACGCCGATCCGGTCGAAGGGGGCTGGGCAGGCGAGGCGGGCGCGGCAGGCGAGTTGCACACGGTCACCGTCGTCGGCCGGGACTCCCCGCCGGACGCACCTGCGTACCGCGATGCCGCCGGTGAGTTCGCACGGCTCTACCGCCCCGAAGGCCCGACCGGCTTCCTCGTACGCCCGGACGGCCGGCTCGGCGCACGCTTCCCGCTCTCCGGCACCGCGAAGGCCGTGTCAGGCTACTTCGCGGCACTGTCCGGACCTGCCGCCGGAACGCACCGGCGTTCAACACGCCGTTCAGTACGTCAAACACGCTGAGTCCGCAGTGAGTCCGCGCTGCGTTCACGCTCGCTGACTCCGCCCAGCGGATGAACTGTCACGCCGCACGGCCCGGCCGAACGCGTTCTGCGCCATCGTGAAGGATCTGCCCTCCGTTCCCCTCCTGTTAGCCGTGCCTGGCTACTCTCCACTCGCCCGGCCAGGTACAGGAGAGGTACGTCCATGAGCACCCCGGTCCACCGCACCCCAGCTCGGCAGTCCGTGACTGCCCCGACGCCGACCCGGCAGGGACGGGACCGGAGCCGGGCCGGGAGTCCGTCCGGCAACTCGGTGGAGCGCACCCTCTTCGAGATCCAGTCCGGCGTCGGCAACCGGGCCGCGACCGCGGCGGTGCAGCGCGCCAAGGACACGGCGAAGGGAAAGGAGAAGGGGAAAGGGAAGGGACCGGAGAACAGCGACGCGTCCACCGGGCCGAAGAGCTATCGCGACCGGATCGCCGCGGTGCTCGACAAGCTGAAGAAGAATCTCGAGTTCATCGACACCTTCGTCAAGGGCGTCCACGTCCCCGCCAACGCGGGCTTCTCTCAACAGGCCTCCGCCACGGCCGACGACGCCCTCAAGCACTCCGCCGGCGTCTCGGGGAGCGCCGCCGCGTCGGAGAACCTCGTCACGGAGACCGCCGGCGCCCTGCTCAGCGGCATGGAGGCGGCCAAAGCCAAGAAGGACGCCGCGAAGCACAAGAGCGGGGCCGCGTTCCACGGAGCCGACAAGAAGGCCAACTCGAAGACGGCGGACGCGGTCGTCAGCGCCGCCGGCGCGGGAAACTACGCCCTCGGCATCGCCAAGGAGCTGACGAAGGCCCAGAAGGCGGCGAACGCCATGGCGGCGTCCGAGGCGAGCGGTATCGGCTCCAGCGTTGTCGGCGCGGTGAAGGGCGCCCGTGCGGCCGGCCGCTTCGGCCTGACGGCCCGCAAGTACCGCGCTCTGAAAGGGCTCGGCGTGCCGGACCGCACCGAGGAGGGAGCGCTGGTCCGGCTGAACCAGGCGCGGCAGGAAGCCGAATGGGCCGCCGCCGAGGCGTACGTCGCGCTGGATGCCCACTGGGACCACGAGGGCGAGGACCGGCTGGAGCGCGTTTCCGAGGCCATCGACGCGGCCTGGGCAGCGATGGGGGACGCCCGTGACGCCGCCGGGGACGTCCGGCGCGCCGAAGACGTGAACACGATGAACACGGTGCACACGTACGCACTCGGCAAGCAGCGCAACAAGATGGGCAAGCAGGCGCTCACCGCCGTCGGTGAGTCCACCAAGGCCGCGGGCGGCATCGTGACGGCGGTCGCCGCCACAGCGGGAGGAGCCGGGCTGGCGAGCAACCCGGTCGGCTGGGGCCTCGCAGCGGGGGCGGCCGGCCTGATCCTCGGCGTCACCGCCTACAAGGCCGGTCGCGCGGGAATGAAGCGCTACGACGGAGCCCGCCATCCCGAACGCTGGGCAGCGGAGGAGACCCCGGCGGAGCCCGCCTCCCGCCAGGATGCGCTGAAGGAGGCCCTGAAGTTCTGGAAGAAGGTGGAGAACGGTGAACGCCAGGCCATGGCGCGCAAGATCTACGGCTTGGCGGCGGGCGCGGAAATCAAGGGGAGCGGCGACACGACAGCCGAAATGCGGGACTCGGCCAGAGCTCTTCTCGTCGCTCTCAAGGCAGGCCCCGCCAACCACCGGCAGACCCAGGACGAGTGGGCCGCTTCCCTCAACGACCCGGCCAAGAGCGCCGCTTGGGTCAAAGAGATAGCGGAACAGCTGTCCTCGGCCTGACCGGGAGGCACTGCCGCGCAGGAATCTCGCATGCGGCGGACGTCCGGGCCGTGCGACCCTGCCGCCCATGACCAACGCGAACGGCGTGACAGACAAGAACGACCGGACCGCCAAGTCCGACGCACCCGACGCGGCCGACGCGGCCGACGGCAAGAGGCGTGTCTTCTTCGACATGGCCGAGACCGGCAACGGCTGGATGTTCGTGGTGGTGGCCGCACCGACGGGCGTCATCTACGAGAACCAGGGCGGAGGGACCGGCTGCATCCAGTACGAACAGGAGGGCTACCTGCTCCCCCTCTACGGGACCGGTCTGGACGACGGCCTGAACGACTTGTTCGTCGGCGAGCTCCAGGGCTGCGGGTCGCGGCGGCTCGACTGGCCGCGGAATCTGCTCGACCGGCTACGGGAGGAGGTCGCCGCCCTCCACGTCTACGGCTCGGCGAACCGGGACGCGACATGGGCCGCCCCGCTGGCCCTGGACGAGTCCCGCCTCACCCAGATCGACGAAGCCTGGGTCCCCGTGCTGTCGCCGGACGGGCCGGGGTTCCTCGCCTGGCAGAACTCCGACTGAGGGCTGTCCCGTCATCCGTGGTGGACCAGCGCGCGGCGTCGGATGCGGTGCATCGCAAGGCGGAGGAGCGTCCGCATACTGGAGGTATTCGGACGCTCCGACAGCGCGGCGAGGTGCCGTAGCTGTCGTGGTGCGCCCGCCAGGGACTACGGGACAGCCCTTAGGCCGTGTCCGTTGATTCCCGACAGTCCTCGGAGTCGTGGTCATTCTCGATCTTCGACCTGGGCGTCGTAGGCTGAGCGAGCGGTGTTGATGTTGTCGACGGTGGCGAAAGCCCACTCGATCAGCGGCTGGACGGCCAGACGCAGGCTGTGCCCGGTCTCGGTCAGTGAGTAGGTGACCTGCGGCGGCACCGTGGGGGCCACTGTGCGTGAGACCAGGCCGTCACGTACGAGTCGGCGCAGGGTCACGGTGAGCATGCGCTGGCTGATCCCGGCAACGACTCGCCGGGCCTGGCTGAACCGCAGCGGGCCTTGTCCCAGAGCGGCCACGACGTAGAGCGACCACTTGTCCGAGACCAGGTCCAGCACCTCTCGGGCCCGGGCTCCGCCCTGTCCGCAGATCGGGTCGACGCCGTCGTTGGCCTGCACGGTTACCTCCAGAGAACCACGGCACCTCAAAGTGCCTTCTTGACCATCCCATGACGGTTATCCAAAGTTACCAAGGAACCATTGATAACCGCCGGCTCTCATCCTTTCCCGAGCGGCCGGCCCAGTCGTAGGAGCTCTCTTCGTGTCTACCATCGCTGTCGTCGGCGCCGGACCCGGTATGGGTCTGGCTATTGCCCGCACGTTCGGTTCCCGCGGCTTCGACGTGGCGCTGCTTTCCCGCAACCAGGCCAACCTCGACGCCCACGCCGCGGCCCTTGCCGCCGAAGGCATCACGGCCAGGGGGTTCGCGGCCGATGTCCTGGACACCGAGTCGCTGACCGGCGCCCTCGATGCCGCATCACGGCATTTCGGGGGAATCGACGTGCTCGAATACTCCCCGGGCGGACCCGAGCCGAAGTTCCTCACGCCCACCGAGGTCACTGCCGCGGACGTGGACCTGCAGATGCGGTACCTGGTCCACGGTGCGATCGCGGCCACCGGTGCGGTGCTGCCTGCGATGCGGCGGGCCGGAACGGGGACGCTGCTGTTCACCACCGGGGCCGGATCGGTGGATCCCACACCGATGCTCGGTGACATCAACACCGCCGGTGCGGCCCTGCGTTCGTGGGTCCTGAACTTGCACAAGGAACTTGAGCCCGTGGGCATTCAGGCCGCGCACGTGGCCATCGGAGCGTGGATCGGAGACCGCGCTCCGCAAGGCACACCCAGCGCCTCCGCGAGTCGGATCTCTCCGCTGTACTGGGACCTGCACGTCGAGCGCGACCAGGCCGAGAAGATCTTCACCGTCTGACCCGGCACGCCCGGGCCGTTCCGTCCTGCCCTGCCGGCGTGGACGGGGACTGCACCGGTTCTCACACCGACCGCAGCGGTCGGCCTGGCCGTGATCATGGCTCTGGCCATCGGCACCCATGTCCGCCGCAGGGAATCCTCAGCGGTCGTGGTCAACCTCGTGCTGTTGGCCAGCGCGGTGTTCGTGGCCTGGGGACGCTTCGGCCCCCACAGCTACTGACCGCCCGATCGGTGGCCGTACCTTGCCGGGGTGCCCGGCGCCACCACGAACCAGCCCAGCACGAGACAACAGTGGACGGGCAGTCCAGTGAGAGAGGACTGCCCGCCCGTGGCCCTCGCCGCACCTGTCCGAGTCTCGGGAGCCTTGCTGTGAGCGGCCGCCATCACGCCCTGACCGACGCCCAGTGGGAACGTATCGCTCCGTTGTCGCCCAGCAGCGCCGGCAAGTGGGGACGCCCGTGGTCCGATCACCGGCGCGTCATCGATGCGATTGTCTACCGATACCGCACCTGCATCCCCTGGCGAGATCTGCCGACCGAGTTCGGATCGCGGAAGACGGCGTGGGCACGCCACGGAAAGCACGCCTGCCGGCACGGGGCGCTCGGCCTCCACCGGCAGACCGCTTGCGGACGAAGGAGCGGTCGGCGGGGTTCTCGAACGGTCGGGCACGTGCCCTTGACTGTCGCCCCCGTGGCCGGCAGGGGCTTCCCCTGTGCGGACGTAACCAGAAGTGAAGCGGCGTGAAGGAAGCGTGGACCGGTCTCAGGGCTTCAGCCGCCGACCACGCAAAGAAGGTCATGTCCCGTGTAGTGAGGTAGCCGGGTCGAGCCGGCGCCGTCAACGCACCAGCCGGAGCCATGCACGCACCACGGTCGGAGCGCCGGCCGGCCGGGTCGGCGAGCAGCAGCTGCCCGTCTCCGCTCAGCTCTTCCGATCACCCAGGACACAGAATTCGTTGCCCTCCGGGTCGAGGAGGGTCACCCAGTGCTGCTCGTCCTGCACGGTGTCGGCGCGCCGGGCACCGAGGGAGATCAGCCGGGCGACCTCGGCCTCCTGGTCGTCGGGTCGGAAGTCGGGGTGGAGCCGGTTCTTCGAGGTCTTGCTCTCGGGGACAGGCACGAAGAGCAGCCCCGGCATCCGGTCCGGCTCAGGCCGGATCTCGATGATCTCCTCGGATTCGTCGACCACTACCCAACCGAGAGCCTCGGCCCACCAGCGCCCGAGGGCGACGGGGTCGGTGGAGTCGACGATGATCTGTTCCCATTCGATTGCCATGGGCGTGAGCATAAACGGGGTCGGTCGGCTGCTTCTGGGTCGTTCGGAGGAGCATGCGGAAGGGGTTGGAGTCGGGGGCCGGTTCCGGCCTGTTCCGGCTGCTGCGTGTGAGCGGAACCGTCACCGCGGAGTGTGCAGACGGGCTGGTCACGCCGCAGCCCTGGAACGCAAGAGACCCCACGTGAAGTGGGGTCTCAGCTGGTGTCCGAGGGGGGACTTGAACCCCCACGCCCGATAAAGGGCACTAGCACCTCAAGCTAGCGCGTCTGCCATTCCGCCACCCGGACCAGGTGGTCGGCCCCGGTTTCCCGCGGCGACAAAGAAAACAATACCAGGGGTTTGGGGTGGCTCTCACCTGCATATCCGGTGGTCATCGCCCTGGTCAGTGCGGTGCGCGGGCATCGGCGGGACGGGGGCGAGCCCCACACCGAGCGGTCAGGTACGGACCGTCGCGCATCACTTACACACAGTGCGTACGGAGGATCGGTGTCGGCGTCCACCGGTGCGTGGGCGGGCCGGGTTACGTTCGCGGGCATGAGTGATCGCGGCTACCGGCCACCCCGCGCGCTGTCACCCCTGCGCGAGCATCTGCGCGAGACCTTCTGGTTCGCCCCGACCCTGACGCTGATCTGCGCCGTCGTGCTCTGGCTCGTCGCCTCGGCGCTCGACGAGCAGATCGTGGCCTACCTCAAGGACGAGCAGGCGTACGACGAGATCAAGGACCTGGTCTCGATCGCCGAGGACACGAAGACGATCGTCGTCACGATCAGCTCGGCGATGATGACCTTCATCGGTGTGGTCTTCAGCATCTCGCTGGTGGCCGTGCAGATGGCGAGCGGGCAGCTCACGCCCCGCGTGGTGCGGATCTTCGTACGGAGCCGGATCAGCAAGCTCACGCTCTCCGTCTTCCTGGCGACGTTCGTGTTCTCGCTGCTGGTCCTGAGCTCGTACGAGAGCACGGTCGATCCGCGCCGCGTCGTGTCCGTCCCCTTTCTGCAGAGCATCGTGACCGCCGTGCTCGTCGGGCTCAGTCTGCTGCTCTTCATCGCGTACGTGAGCTCCACACTGCGCCTGATGCAGGTCGGCCCCGTAGTCGACCGGATCGCGCGGGACTCGTTCCATGTGCTGCGGCGGATGCCCGTCGGCGGGGCGCGGGACGGGGTGCTTCCCGCGGAGAGCGGGCAGATCCCGCACGAGGGACGCGCCGGTGTGCTGCGGGACGTGAACGTGGCGCGGCTGGTCCGGGTCGCGCGGAAGCAAGGCGTGGTGCTCCGGCTCATCCCGCGGCTCGGGGACTTCGTCGTGCCGGGTACCGCGGTGCTGGCGGTGCACGGCGGGGCCGCGCCGGCCCGGCACGCCTTGCGGTACACGGTGTCCGTCGGGGTCGAGCGCACCCTTCATCAGGATCTGGCGTTCGGGCTGCGACAGCTGTCTGACATCGCTCTGCGGGCCCTGTCGTCGGCGGTGAACGATCCGACCACCGCCGTGCAGTGCCTCGACCGGATCGTCCAGTTCCTCGCGGCTGTGGCGACGCTCCCCCTCGGTGTCGTCCACCATCGGGACCGCAAGGGGGCGGTGCGCCTCGTCCAGGATGTGCCGGAGTGGGCGGACCTCGTGGATCTCGGGTTCGAGGAGATCCGCCGGTGCGCGACGGGCAGCCCGCAGGTCACCCGGCGGCTGCTGGCCGGGATCGATGACCTGGTGGCACTGGCCGGGCCGGAGAGGCAGGGGCCGCTGCTCCGGCACCGTGCACTGCTGGTGCAGGCGGTGGAGCGCACGGTGCCGGATGCCGCCGAGCGGGAGTTCGCCCTGCTGCCCGACCGGCAGGGGATCGGCTGAGGAGGAAGGGGCGGGGCTCGGTGCGGCTCGCCCCCCGTCAGCCGGGTGCGGCGCGCCCCCTCCGTACCTCATCGGGAGTGGGCGGGCCGCCCGGTGGTTCTACTTGCGCAAGGCCGCCATGCCCTCGTAGCTGATCCGCGCCTGCTTCAGGGACTGCGCGAGGTCCGTCGAGCTCGGTGCGGTGTCCTGCTCGACCATCGGGTTGCGGTAGTTCGCCTCCCCGACGCGCCGGAAGAAGGTCCGGTAGTCGATGACCCCGGTGCCGAAGGGGACCATGTCGTAGCCGTCGCCGCCGGCGGTGTTGATGATGCCGTCCTTGGCATGGAACAGCGGGTAGCGCCTGTTGTGGCGGCGGACCACGGCCGCGGGGTCGAAGATGTTCTCCCGCACCGACCCGTCGAGGGCGGTGTAGGTGTGGAACTTGTACTGGGCGACGTGCGCCCAGTAGACGTCCATCTCCAGCCATACGGTCTTCGGGTCGGTGACCTTGAGGAAGTACTCGAGCTTGCGGATGCCCGAGCTGCGGGTGGGCCGCCCCTGGGCGTCCAGCGGACCGCCGTCGAGCAGGAAGCCGTAGGCCGCGTCGTGGTTGTGCGTGTACAGCTTGATCCCCGCGCGGTGGGCGATCTGCCCCAGCGCGTTCCACTTGTCGGCGGCCACGTCCCAGTCGGCGCGGTAGGCGCTGCCGGTGGGGTCGCCACCGGTGCCCATGTGGTCCATGCCGAGGATGTTGGCTATTTCCAGGTGCCGCTTGAACTGGTCGAGGTCGCTCTGGCTCAGGGGCCAGGACCCCGGGATGAAGCCGTGGTTGCCCTGGGCGCGCAGTCCGTAGTCGTCCAGCCAGGAACGCAGCAGCTTCGCGCCTTCCACCGACTCCAGGTTGTTTCCGCCCGGTGCGTTGGCGTGCTGGCCGTACCCGGCGAACTCGACCTGCTTGTAGCCGTAGCGGGCCAGCTCCTTGAAGACCGCGCGGAAGCCCGAGGGAAGGGTCGTGCTGAGCGGGTCCCGGCCCGTGGCATCGCGCACGGTGTACAGGATGATCCCTCGCTTGTGCGGGGGGACCAGTGCCTGGCCGTGTCCGTGTCCGTGGTCGTGCCCGGGACCGGAGGCGGGCTGGGCGAAGGCCGGCGGTGCGCCGAAGACGGGCGCGGCGATCGCCGCCGCCCCGACGGCGGTGCAGGTGCTGAGGAAGCGGCGGCGGTTGATGCCGAGGCTGCGGCGCAGGGCGCCGTCCGTTCCGGATGCGTCGTTGTACACGGTCACGGTCTCTCTCCTTCTCGAAGATGCTCGCAGCGCTGTGAACGGACCGGTCTCATGCGAGACCGGCCAGCGTGAGGAGCAGGGACTTCACTTCGGTGGCCCGGACGGGTCCGGTGAACGCGTGGGGGGTGGAGCAGAGGATGAGCGGACCTTCTTCGTCGCTCAGGGGAAGGCGGCCGTGGCTGCCGCGGATGGGTGACGGGTCGAGCGGCACGACCGCCATGCGGTAGCGCATGCCGAGCTTCTTGCGGGCTACGGCCGTGACCGCTTTGACCCGTACGTACGGGTCCTGCGGGTCCATGAAGAGCTCGACGGGGTCGTAGCCGGGTTTGCGGTGGATCTCGACGAGCTGGGCGAAGTCGGGCGCGCGGTCGTCGTCGAGCCAGTAGTAGTACGTGAACCAGGCATCCGGGTCGGCGACGGCGACCAGCTCGCCCGAGCGGGGGTGGTCGAGGCCCTGCGCCTTCTTGCCCTCGTCGTCGAGCAGCTGCTCGATGCCCGGGAGGTCCGCCAGGGCGGCGCGGGCCGCTTCGAGGTCCTCGGGGCGGCGTACGTAGATGTGCGCGATCTGGTGGTCGGCGACTGCGAAGGCGCGGGAGGCCATCGGGTCCAGGTACTCCATGCCGTCCTGGGTGTGGACCTCCAGAAGTCCGGCGCGGCGCAGCGCCCGGTTGATGTCGACGGGCCGGTCGACGCGGGTGATGCCGTACTCGGAGAGGGCGACGACGGTGCGGCCCTCGCGTCGGGCGTCGTCCAGGAGCGGGGCGACGGCCCGGTCGAGGTCGGCTGCGGCCTTGAAGGCGCGCGGGTCGTCGGGGCCGTGGCGCTGGAGGTCGTAGTCGAGGTGCGGGAGGTAGCACAGGGCCAGGTCGGGGTGGCGGGTGTCGAGGATGTGCCGGGTCGCGTCGATGATCCACTGAGAGGAGACGAGATCGGCACCGGGTCCCCAGAAGTGGAAGAGGGGGAAGGTGCCGAGCTTGTCGGTGAGTTCGTCGTGGAGGGCGGCCGGGCGGGTGTAGCAGTCGGGTTCCTTGCGGCCGTCGGCGTAGTAGACGGGGCGCGGGGTGACGGTGTAGTCGGTGTCGGCGCCCATGGCGTACCACCAGCAGATGTTGGCGACGGTGTAGCCGGGGTGCGTCCGGCGGGCGGCGTCCCAGAGCTTGTCGCCCTCGACGAGTCCGTTGTGCTGGCGCCACAGGAGGACGTCGCCGAGTTCGCGGAAGTACCAGCCGTTGGCGACGATGCCGTGCTCGGCCGGGGTGGTGCCGGTGAGGAAGGTGGACTGGGCGGCGCAGGTGACGGCGGGGAGCACGGTGCCGAGCGGGGCGTGGGTGCCGGACTGTCCCAGGGCCTTGAGGTGGGGCATGTGGTCGAGGAGGCGCGGGGTGAGTCCGACGACGTCGAGGACGAGGAGGGGCGTGGGTTTACCGGCCGCCCAGGCGGTGGTCATGGCAGTTCCTTGAGGCCGAGGTCGGTCAGGAGGTCGCGGGCGAGGGTGAGTTCGGCGGCGATGCCGTCGGCGAGCTGGGCGCGGGTGCGGGGGCGCAGCTCGGCGGGGAGTGCCTGCCAGGTGTACGTCTCGACCTCCAGGTGCCGGGTGAGCGGGTGTGCCCCGCCCACCAGCCGGGTCAGCACGGCACGGAGCACGGGCAGCGTGGAGGTGAGCGGCGGTGCGGGCGGTGCGTGCAGCGGTACGTGGAAGTGGGCGCGCCACGGGGCGCTGTCGGGCAGGGTCTCGCCGCCGACCGCCTCGTCGAGGTCGTCGGTACCGCGCAGTCCGGCGGCGGTGGCGATCCGGGTCTGGTGCAGGAAGCGGGGTTCGGCGAAGGCGGCGAGGGCGGTGCGCACTTCGGGGAGGTGGGGGTGTTCGGCGTGCAGGGCTGCGGAGAGCTGCGCCTTGACGGCGGGGATGCCGGCCGCGGTGAGCGCGTCGAGTGCGGTGTCCGGGTCCTCGAATGAGGTGGCGAGGTGGCAGGTGTCGATGCAGACGCCGATGCGTGCGTGGCCGATCGCGGTGAGGGGGGCGATGGCGTCGGCGGTGGTCTCGACCGTGCATCCGGGTTCGGGTTCGAGGCCGATCCGGATGGACTTGCCCGTGAGTTCGGCGAGTGCGTCGAGGCGTTCGCCGAGGGTGGTGAGCGCGGCGAGGGCGGTGCGGGCCGCTTCGGGGTCGCCCGTGTACGGGGTGCGCCAGGCGAGGGGGAGGGTGGAGACGGTGCCCTCGGTGACATCGTCGGGCAGGAGCGTGGCGAGGAGCCGGGCGAGGTCGGTGGTGTGGGCGAGGCGTTCGGGGTCGGTCCAGTCGGGCTTGTAGACCCGGTACTTGACCTCCTCGGCGCCGAACCCTTCGTACGGGAAGCCGTTGAGGGTGACGACTTCGAGGCCGCGGCGGTCGAGCTCGGCGCGCAGGGACCGCAGTTGCGAGGGGTCGTTGATCAGGGTGCGGGCGGCGTCCCTGGCGAGCCAGAGGCCGATGCCGAGGCGGTCGCGGCCGAGCCGCTTGCGTACGGGTTCGCAGTGGTCGCGCAGTTGGCTGCGGACGCCGTCGAGGGTCTCGGCGGGGTGCACGTTGGTGCAGTACGCGAGGTGGACGACGGAGCCGTCGGGGTGGCGGAAGCGCATGGCCTCACTCCCCGCCGCGGAGGATGGAGTTGCCCTCGTGGAGCGGCTGGGGGGCTGCGGTGTCGAGGTGGAGGCGGCCGCTCTGGCCGTAGAAGGCGACAGGGTTGCGCCACAGCACCTGGTCGACGTCGTCCTCGCCGAATCCGGCGGCGAGCATGGCGTCGCCCACCCGGCGGGTCTTCAGCGGGTCGCTCTTCCCCCAGTCGGCCGCGGAGTTGACGAGGACCTTGTCGGTGCCGTGGAGCTTGAGGACGGCGACCATGCGGTCCTCGTCCATCTTGGTGTCGGGGTAGATGGAGAAGCCGGCCCAGCAGCCGCTGTCGAGGGCTTCCTTCACGGTCGTCTCGTTGAGGTGGTCGAGCAGCACCCGTTCCGGGGCGAGGTGGGACTCGCGTACGACGTCGATGGTGCGGCGCAGCCCGGCGAGCTTGTCGCGGTGCGGGGTGTGGACGAGTGCGGGCAGCCCGTGGTCGGCGGCGAGCTGGAGCTGGGTGGCCAGCGCGTGGTCCTCGGCCGGCGTCATCGAGTCGTAGCCGATCTCGCCGACGGCAACGACGGAGTCCTTCACAAGATAGCGGGGCAGCGCGTCGAGGACGGGGGTGCAGCGGGGGTCGTTCGCCTCTTTGGGGTTGAGGGCGAGCGTGCAGTGGTGGGCGATGCCGTACTGGGCGGCGCGGAAGGGCTCCCAGCCGAGCAGGGCGTCGAAGTAGTCGAAGAAGCTGGCGGGCGAGGTGCGGGGCTGGCCCAGCCAGAAGGAGGGCTCGACCAGGGCGCGGACCCCGGCGTCGTACATCGCCCGGTAGTCGTCCGTGGTGCGGGAGGTCATGTGGATGTGGGGGTCGAAGATGCGCATCAGGACTCCTCCGTTGAGGTCGTGGGGGCCGTGGGGGCGGCGGGACCGGGGGCGGTGAGCGCGAGTACGCGGTGCAGGCCGGCGGGGACGGGGCGGCCCGCTGCGATGCGTTCGGCGGCGAAGTCGCCCAGCATCCGGGCGAGTTCCGCGTCGCCGCGCGATCTCCGGGCCAGTTGGTCGACGGCCTCGACGGGGACGCCGGTGAACAGGCACTTGAGGACGGCGTGGCGCCATTGGTGCGGATCGAGGTGGGCGGCGGCGTACGGGCCGACGGCCGCGGCGACCAGCGTGGTGTCGTTGGTGCGCAGGGCGTCCTCGACGAGCGGCAGGGCGGTGGGGCCGAGTCCGAGTGCGGGCAGGGTGAGCAGGACGGCGCGGCGTTCGGCGGCGGTGCCCTGTCCGTACAGCCGGGTCACGGTCGGCAGCCCGGCCCCGGCCTCGACGATCAGCAGGACGCGTACGGAGTCGGCGTGGCCGGGTCCGCAGTGCCGGCCGGCGGCGGCGTACCGCAGCTCCCACGGTGGAACGGCGTAGCTGTCCGCGGGTGCGGTGTCCGGATGGGCGGCGGCGTGGGCGGCCTCGGCGAGGGCTTCGTCGAGCCAGGCGCGCGCGGCTCCGCCGAGCAAGGTGTCGAGTTCCTTGCGGGACAGGAGCGGGGAAGGCGGGGTGTGCGTCATGGCGTGCTCCCTTCGGCGGGCTCAGTGGGTCGGCGCGGTGTCTGTTCCGTTCGGCGGGCGGTGCTTGTTCAGGAAGTCGAGGGAGGTGCGGGCGAGTTCGGGGCCCGCGTGGGAGTGGCGGGGCAGCTCGACGACGGTGAGTCCGGCGTATCCGCTGTCGCCGAGGGCATCGAGTGCGGCGAGGACGGGCGGGAAGTCGATCTCGCCGTCGCCGAAGGGGAGGTGCTCGTGGACGCCGCGGCGCATGTCCTCGATCTGGACGTGGCGCAGCCAGGGGGCGGCGTCGCGCACGCAGTCGACGGGCAGGGCGGGCTCCAGGCACTGGCAGTGGCCGATGTCGAGGGTGAGCCCGAGCGGTTCCGGGTCGCCGCACAGCACCCGCAGGTGGTGGAAGTCGGTGAGGTTCGCGAGGAGGTGTCCGGGCTCCGGCTCGATCGCGAGCGGTACGCCGGCCCGGTCGGCCGCGTCGAGGACCGGTGCGAGGGCGCCGGTCAGCCGCTGCCAGGCGGTGTCGGGGGCGGTGTCCGGGGGTGTGATGCCGCTGAAGCAGTGCACGGCGTGGGCGCCGAGCTCGGCGGCTACGTCGACGGCCCTGACGAGCAGCGCGGTCCTGGCCGCGCGGGCCTCGGGGTCCGGGTCGAGGAGCGAGGGGCCGTGCTTGCGGCGCGGGTCCAGGACATAACGGGCGCCGGTCTCCACGGTGACGCCGAGTCCCAGCTCCTGGAGCCGGGCGGCTGCGTGGCGGGTGCGGGCGGCGAGGTCCGGGGCCATCGGGTCGAGGTGCATGTGGTCGAGGGTCAGGCCGACACCGTCGTAGCCGAGGTCGGCGAGGAGCGCGAGGGCGTCGTCCAGGCGGAGGTCGGTGAGCCCGTTGGTGCCGTAGCCGAGGCGGAGCGTCATGTGGGGCTCACCTTCCGGGAGAGAGCGCGGGCGAGCGGGACGAGGCCCATCACGGCGAGCCCCGTTCCGGCGGCTCCGGCCCGTGCGGCGAGGGCCGCCTGGAGTGGGATCATCGCCCGGATGCCGCTGCCCACGGCACGTTGGGTGAGGGGTGGCGACGGGTTGAGCGCGGCGTGCACGAGGGGGCGTGCGGCGGTGCGGAGGTAGGCGCCGGTGAGCGCGGTGAGGAGGAGGCGGGCGGGGGCGGGCCACGCACTGCCCCGGGAGTCGTGCCCGCGCACCATGGCGCCGCCGATTCCGGCCGCGGCCGCGAGGGCGGCGACGGGCGCGGTGGTGGACCCGCCCTGGGTTTCGTGGCGCGAGACGGTGGTGACCGCGTAGGTGTGTGCGCCGAGCAGGGCGGCGGCGGGCAGGGCGGCTCGGGCCACTCGGGACGCTGGAGCCCGCCCCGTCGCCGTCGCTCCCAGCAGCAGGTCCAGGCCGCGCGCGGCCGCCATCGCGGCCGGCCCCGCCGGGGTGTGCTTCAGACGGAGGTCGTACGCCCACACGGTGGCCGCGAGACCGGTGGCCACGCCCAGGGCCGGGCGGCCCGCCCGGGCGGCGAGGACACGGGCCGTCACCGCGGACCGCGCGCGCATGGCCAGAGAGCTGCATGACATCGTCGGACACAATCTGGCAGTCATCGTCAGCCTC